>CAMJAO010000132.1 GCA_946403615.1 uncultured Prevotellaceae bacterium | reverse complement strand
TCATACCTTTGCACCCGAAATCACAGGTATAAAATTCATAAATAGTATTTGTTTAGTAATGAGGTGGCTGACTGTGATGGTCAGCCATTATTTAAAAAGAATAGTAACTTATTAAATATTCAACTATGACAAGAAGTATTAAGATTTCGATTCTGTGGCTGCTGACCGTCTGCGGCTTTGCCTGCCACTCCATTTGTGATGTTCTGCCCATGTTTTGGGGCAAGAATATGGCCGTTGCAGCCACCGACGGCAATGTGGACCAAGGTATGATCGTATTGATGATGACACTTTCTTTTCTCATCCCGGCATGCGGCGTGCTCTGTATGTTGTGGAAAGCAAAGACAGCGAAAGTCATCAATGCCATACTGGCTGTGATCATGGCCCTGTTCAACATCGCTCACGCTTTCATGGAACTGCCCTCAGACAATGCGGGACAATACATCATCATGCCTATGATGATTGTAATCGGTCTTGTATTAGCGGGTAACAGTATTCGATATGTCAAGGAGGACTGAGACATGGGAGTGCTTAATCAGTTTTTCACCAACTGCGCCTGTCCCAAGGGACGTATGGGGCGCATGATGCTTCGTTTTATGAACTTCGGCCACGCCCCCCTGACGAACTGGGGACTGGGACTTATAGACATTCATGACGGTTGGACGATGCTCGACATCGGTTGCGGCGGCGGCGCCACATTGAAGCGATTGCTCAAACGGAGCGAAGGTGCCAAGGTCTATGGCATAGACATCTCGGAGGAGAGTGTGAAAAAGGCAGAAAAGGTGAATGCCAAGGTAATTGACAAGCAGGTATTTGTCAGTCAAGGCTCGGCGGAGAAACTGCCTTACGACGACGGGAAGTTTGACCTCGTGACGGCTGTCGAGACAGTGTATTTCTGGCCCAATCTGCCGGGATGTCTGCAAGAGGTGAGGCGTGTGCTGAAACCGGGCGGCCGGTTTGCCATCATGGTAGAAGTGATTGACGGTAATTCGATGTGGACAGACATTGTGGAAGGCATGACCGCCTACTCGCCCGACGAACTGAAGGCGATGGTCAATGACGCCGGCTTCACCCGGACGGAGATACACCGCAAAAAGCCATCATACGCCACGATTATAGGCGTGAAACCATGAATCATCCCGATAAATACCCATTTGTGCTGAACCATACACGATGTCATCTCATGGAAGTGCCCATCAGAAAACACTCATTTTTAGGTATTGCGCACTTCATTTCTTCGTCTTACCTTTGCATCCGAGAAAGTTGAATAAATCATGATCAGGAATCACAGACAATTGAATGTTTTGGCATCTGCCAAGGGGACTCGCACAAGTGCGGGTCCTCTTTTTTTTATGAACAAATCGGAACATTGTTCGTTATTAAATCTTCTTTAGTTATGCAGATAAAAAAGGAATACACACGCGAGCAAATTGTAGAGATTTTGTATCTTTGCACCGACATACGGGAAATAGACTAAGGCAGACAAGATGATGACGACATTGATCATAGGACTATTGATACCGTTGCTGGGCACAATGCTCGGCTCGGCCTTCGTGTTTTTGATGCGAAACGAGATGTCGGTGCGTTTGCAGAAGGCATTGCTGGGTTTCGCATCGGGCGTGATGGTGGCGGCATCAGTGTGGTCGCTGCTGATTCCCGCGATGGAAATGGAGGGCACGAAGGGCGCATGGTCAGTGATGCCTGCGGCTGTAGGATTCTTGTTGGGTATGGGTTTTCTGTTGTTGATTGACGAGTTGACGCCACATTTGCATATCGACACCAATACCCCCGAAGGTCCCCGTTCGCACCTGTCGCGTACTGCAATGTTGGCTCTGGCCGTCACCATTCACAATCTGCCTGAAGGCATGGCCGTGGGCGTAGTGTTCGCGGGAGCCGACAGCGGTGTGACCAACATCTCTTTGGCCAGCGCCATAGCCGTTTCCGTGGGTATCGCCATCCAGAACATCCCCGAAGGAGCCATCATCTCCATGCCGATGCGGGCAGCAGGCAACAGCCGTTGGCGCTCGTTCCTGATAGGTTCGTTGAGCGGAGCTGTGGAACCCGTCGGAGCCGTAGCCATTTTGCTTCTCGCCTCCCTATTAATGCCCGTTCTCCCTTATTTGCTCGCCTTTGCCGCCGGAGCCATGTTTTATGTGGTGATAGAAGAACTCATTCCCGAGGCCTCGAGCGGCCAGCACTCGAATCTCAGCACCATCGGCTTTGCCGACGGCTTCGTGCTGATGATGGTGCTCGACGTGGTGATGGGATAAGGCGGGGTTGGTTTGTTGTCTCTGGTCTTGGCTGTTTTTAAGACAAATTGTTATTTCAAAAGACAACTCAGACAACAGAAAACAATCAGGACGTCTTTGGCCTTGCAGTCCGGTTATCGGCATGGGGGCAAACAGTATAAAACCACCTTTTTTCCAAAAGAATTTCTCCATAACAGCGATTATATGTAAATTTGCATAAAAATTAACAAACCGTTGACAAGGACTACAGCATATGTACTACACTCGTAACCTACCCAACACCCGAATAGATGTGGCCGACGCCTTACGAGGCATTGCTGTGGCAGGCATTATCTTGTATCACTCGGTAGAACATTTTGACATCTTCACCGAGGAGCCGATAGTACATACTTTGCCATGCGACCAACTGGTAGGCAACGTGCTGGCGTGGTTGTTGAGCGGTAAGATGTATGGCATTTTTGCCATGCTCTTCGGGCTGAGTTTCTTCATCATGAATGACAACCAACAACAGAAACATCGCAATTTCTCTGGCCGTTTTGCCTGGCGTATGTGTCTGTTGTTTGTTTTCGGTCTAATCAACGTGGCTTTCTATGACGGTGACATCCTGATGCTTTATGCGGTATATGGCTTGCTGCTCATACCCATCAGTTATCTGCCGTCGCGAGCCGTGTGGTGCATCATCGCGCTGCTGGCCATTCAGCCAGTAGAACTGTTTTGCCTGCTTACGGGCACCACGATAGACCATACCACGCTATTTGAGATATACAAAAAGACCATCAGCCTGCACGAAAACGGCACATTCATGGAGAACGCCATCAACAACCTGCAATACGGATTTGAACTGAATCTGCGGTTCAATGTCTTCAGCGGACGGCTCACGCAGTTGCTCTGCCTGTTCATTCTCGGCATGCAGTTGGGCCGTCATAGGTTCTTCTACAACGAGGGTCGCAATTTACGGATATGGCATATTATCCTCGGTGTGTCGGCATTGGTGGTTATCGTGTTGAGCATAACAGGTTTTGGCAATCTGGCTCCGTGGTTCACGCCTATCTACAATCTCTTCATACTCCTGATGATCACCTCGGCGGTGGTTTCTGCATGGTATGCCTTTGAATCCGTTCGAAACGCCCTCCGCCACCTTTGTTTCTTCGGACGTATGAGTCTGACGAACTATCTGCTGCAGTCCATTGTCGGCAGTTTTATCTTCTGCGGCTATGGTCTGGCCTGCTATCGCCTTGTAGGCATCACCTACGCCGTGCTCATCGGTCTGGCCATGGTCATCGTTTTTTACATCTTTGGCCGCTATTGGTTCAAGAACCATCCCCGCGGTCCGTTAGAGGGCCTTTGGCGGAAACTGACGTGGCTGAAAATGAGGAATGACTAATGTGGAATGGCCACTTCGCGATGAAGAATGAAGAATGTGAATGACGAATGAGGAATTGTTTCTTCGGATTTAAATCAATTTTGGATTACGGAAACAGAAAATTTCGGATTTCGTAATTCGGATTTCAGTTTTATTATATACCTTTGCACCCGACTTACAGAGTGTAAGTTAAGGGGTGCCCTACCATTTGGGCTGAGATCATACCCTCAAACCTGATCCGGGTAATGCCGGCGGAGGGATAGCGCATGATGCGCCGATTATTCATTCTTTCTCCCCTTTTTATTTTATATTAAAGGTTTTCATGATGAGAAAAATGCTTCTCTTGGGCGGCGCATTGTTTGCCGTCGCCATGAACGTCAGTGCGGACGAACCCATTGACACGCTGAAATTGCAAGAACTGCAAGAGGTTCAGGTCATTTCGACCCGCGCCAACAAAAAGACCCCTGTGGCCTACTCCGACATGAACAAGGCGGAGTTGAAAGAAATCAACTACGGCAAAGACATCCCGCAGTTGCTGAACATCACCCCCTCGGTGACTACATCGTCAGACGCAGGCATGGGCGTGGGATACACAGGCATCCACGTGCGTGGTACCGACCCCACACGTATCAACATCACGGTGAACGGCATACCCATCAACGATGCGCAAAGCGCACAAACCTACTGGGTGAACATGGGCGACTTCGCATCGAGCGTGGAGTCGATGCAGGTGCAACGCGGCGTGGGCACCTCGACCAACGGTGCGGCCGCTTTCGGTGCCACGGTGAACATGCAGACGGAAAACATCGGCATGAAGCCCTATCTGGGTGTGGACCTCTCTGGCGGCAGTTACGGCACTCACAAAGAGACAGTTCGCTTCTCCACGGGCATGATGAAAGAGCACTGGGGTATCCAGGGTCGTGTGTCGAACATCGGCAGCGACGGTTATATCGACCGCGCCTCTTCGCGTTTGTGGAGTTACTTCCTGCAAGGTGGTTATTTCGATGAGAAAACGGTGCTGAAATTCATCACCTTCAACGGTTGGGAAAAGACCTACATGGCTTGGGACTACGCTTCACGCGAGCAACTCAACACACTGGGCCGCACCTACAACCCCTCGGGCGAATACACCGACGCCAACGGCAACACCGCCTATTACAAGAACCAGACCGACAACTATCAGCAGCAGCATTACCATTTGGTGCTCAACCAGATACTGAACAATTACCTGACACTGAACGCCACACTGCACTATACCCACGGTTTCGGCTACTATCAGCAATACAAATCAGACCAGAAACTCTATAAATACCATCTGGAGGAGTTGGGCAAGAAAAGCGACCTGGTGCGTCAGAAACGCATGCAGAACGATTTCATGGGCGCGGTGGCATCGCTGAACTACAACAACCGCCGCGGACTGACCATGAACGTCGGCGGCGCTTACAGTTATTTCGACGCCAACCACTACGGACGTGTGAAATGGCTGCGTGTGCTCAATAACGGCCAAGACCCGACAGATGACACCGAGAACCTCTTCCACAAATACTACGACAACGGCGCGATGAAGAAGGACGGCAACATCTACGGCAAGGTGAACTACGAGTTCATGCCCGGACTGAGCGCATACCTCGACCTGCAATACCGCTATGTGAGGTATAAGATGACGGGCATGTCGCAAGAGTTTGACGACAACCACAACCAGCGCCCGTTGGATGCCAACGTGAAATACCATTTCTTCAATCCCAAATTCGGTCTGACCTATCAGTTTGCCCCCAACCACACAGCCTACGCATCGTACGCCATCGCCCATAAAGAACCGACGCGCAACGACTTCGAGGACATGCTGTCAGAAGCCGAGGAAGTGAATCCCGTGGCAGAACGGCTGAACGACCTGGAAGTGGGCTATCAGTATACCGGCAGCAATTTCTCAGCCGGTGTCAACTTCTACTGGATGGTATATGAAAACCAGTTCGTGCTGACCGGCGCACAGGACTCCAACGGCGAAATGGTGGCACGCAATATCAAAGACTCTTACCGCATGGGTGTGGAGGTAACCGCCGGTTGGCGTCCGTTCAAGGGCTTCCGCTGGGACGCAAGCGCCACATGGAGCAAGAACCGTGCGAAGAACATGGAACTGACCATCATCGATCCGATAACGTGGGAGATGTCGAAGGAGAACGTAGGCGAGACCAATTTGGCCTTCTCGCCCGACTGGATTGTGAACAATGCTGTGTCATACGAATACAAGGGTCTGAAAGCGACTGTGACCAACAAATTCGTGAGCGAACAGTACATGACCAACTCCAATTTCCGCACTTTCATCGACGATGACAACGGCGGCCAAGAGGTGAGCGCCATGATTGACGACTTCTTCACCACCGACATCGACCTGTCGTACTCATTCAAAGTGAAAGGGCTGAAAAACATCACCATCGGTGCCACCGTGTATAATCTTTTCAGCACGAAATACGAAAACAACGGTGCCTGCGGCCTGAACTTCCGCAAGAACGCAAGCGGTCAGGTGGAAGCCTTCAGCAACCACGAACTGGGTTTCTGGGCTTATAGCGTGTATTCCGCTCAAGCCCCGAGACACTTCCTCGCACATCTGTCAGTGACACTTTGAGAAGGTTTAGGGATGAGGGTTTAGGGTTGAGTGTTCTTAATATAAGCCCTAGGAGGACCTAGGAGAACCTAAAAAAACTTGGAGCACCCTCGACCCTAAACCCTAAACCATAAACCTTAAACCATAAA
>CAMJAO010000131.1 GCA_946403615.1 uncultured Prevotellaceae bacterium | reverse complement strand
TTTGGGCAGTTCCGGCACGAAGTTATTCTCGGCCGTGCAGGGCATATATCGCACATTCGACCAGCGGCCATCCCGATAAGTTCCACAACGACCAATCATCACATTGGAGTCGATATAAACGGGATAGATAGGATCGGTGACACCAATGAAATTATCCCAATGAAGCAACTCTTGGAAATTGCCAGTATCCGACTTTGCACCGTCGTTGATGAAAATCTCGTCGATATCGAGATGAATACCACGGGGCAAGAAGTCGTTCTTCAAGATAGCCTCACGCAGGAAAGCGTAACCCTGTTCAGGACCATAGCCGTGGAAGCCATCGACAGTGGCCATCTCTTCAACAGCCTTCCGCATGGCCTCGGTGACGGCTGGACAAAGCGGTTGCGTGACGTCGCCGATGCCGAGACTGATGACGTCAGCCTTTGGATGTGTCACCTTGAAAGCGTTCACTTTTTTGGCAATGTCGGCGAACAGATAATTGCTCTGAAGGTTCAGGAAATGGATGTTTACTAATGCCATATTATAAGGGAAGTTAAAGGGATGTTAAAGGGATGTTAAAGGGATGTTATAAGGGAGTTAGGGGGAACGGCCTCTCCGTCAAAAACAAATTCAGCGGGACCGGTCATATAGACGTGATTATCACTCTCGCGCCATTCGATGCTAAGCATACCGCCGTCCATAACAATCTGTGATGAGCGTCCGGCCCTGCCAGTGAGTGCAGCCGCGACAGCAGTGGCACAGGCACCAGTGCCGCAAGCCATAGTGATACCACTGCCACGTTCCCATACACGCGTGCGGATGCTCCCATCGGCCTCAACACGAGCAAATTCGATATTGCAACGTTGAGGGAAAGCGGCATGGTGCTCCAATGACGGACCTGACTCGCCTACCCGGTCCACATCGTCGGTGAAGATGACGTAATGCGGATTGCCCATCGAGACAAATGTGCCCTGGCAGAGTTCGCCATTTGGAAGGAACTGGGTCGCATCTTCCAGTTGAGGCTCGCCCATATCAACGGTGACGCTTTCCACGATGCCGTTGTTGGCTGTAATATGCAAAGTCTTCACGCCTGAGAGTGTCAACAACCGGATCTCCGTATCTTCAGTTATTCTGCGCTCGAAGAGATATTTCGCGATACACCTAGACGCATTGCCGCACATCATAGCCTCGCTGCCATCAGCATTGAAGATGCGCATGGAGAAATCGGCCTCAGGCACAGGCGATTTCCCAATCAACACCAAACCGTCGGAGCCGATGCCTTTGTGGCGGTCGCTCCATTTGATGGCGACCTCTGACGGACAAGGCACTGTGTAAAGCATGGTATTGACGTAAATATAGTCATTACCACATCCATGCATCTTAGTGAAAGGTATCCTACTCATTTCGACAGATATTCATTTACGATAGTTGCTGTCTGACGGCCGCTTGCCATAGCACGTACCACAAGGCTGGCACCATTGGCTGCATCACCGCATATAAAGACATTCTCGGGGTAGTCAGGATGTTCTGGTTTAAGGAATCCCATGGCCAGCAGACAGAGTTCGGCTTTGATTATTTCAGGTTTACCCTTCTCAACCATGATAGGGCGTCCACCGTTAGGATTGGGAGCCCAGTCGATTTCCTGCACTTTGACACCGTTGAGCTTTCCGTCTTTGCCAAGAAACTCCAACGTGTTGATGTTCCAGCGACGGTCACAACCCTCTTCGTGACTGGAGGTGGTTTTAAGCGTACGAGGCCAATTTGGCCAGGGGTTTTGTGGGTCTTCAGGGCCTTCTACGGGTTTAGGCATGATTTCAATCTGGGTCACACTCTTGCAACCTTGACGGTGGGCTGTGCCGATGCAGTCAGAGCCGGTGTCACCTCCACCAATCACAAGGACATCCTTACCTTTGGCTGTGATACGCTCGTCTTTTGAAAACTCCATCCCTGCGAGGACACGGTTCTGCTGGGAAAGCAGTTCGAGGGCGAAATGAACGCCTTTGAGTTCGCGACCGGGAGCCTTTAGATCTCTGGCAGTTGGGGTACCGGTGGAGATGATGATTGCGTCATATTCTTTTGCCATTTTCTCCATTTCTTCCGTATTATCCAATGCGATAGCTTTTCCGTAGCAGAATTCTATCCCTTCTTTCTCCAAGAGACATATGCGGCGATTGATGATGGCTTTGTTGAGTTTGAAGTTAGGGATGCCGTAGCGGAGGAGACCTCCGGCGGCTTCATTCTTCTCAAAAACGGTTACCGTGTAACCCTTCAAGTTAAGTGCGTTGGCCGCAGTAAGCCCAGCAGGCCCGGCTCCGATGACAGCCACCTTTTTACCGTTGCGTTTAATGTCCGTATGCAGCAAGATGAATCCCTCTTGGAAAGCCATCTCCGTGATGGCGCATTCATCTTCGCGGTTCGTGGTTGGCTCATGATTAAAACGATTTAGCACACAGGCCTTCTCGCAAAGTGCGGGACAGATACGGCCTGTGAACTCCGGGAAGGGGTTGGTACTGTTCAGCAGACGATATGCCAGTTCCCAGTCGCCTTTATACAGGGCGTCGTTCCATTCTGGTGCTTTATTGCCCAACGGACAGGCCCAGTGACAGAAGGGTACGCCACAATCCATGCAGCGCGATGCCTGCAGTTTGCGTTCTCGGGTGCTGAGAGTCTGCTCTACCTCGCCAAAATCGTGGATTCTATCGTGAATCGGACGGTAGCCCGCCTCTTGGCGGTGTATCTCTAAAAATGCTTTTGGATTTCCCATATTTTTTTGCTGCTTGAAGTTTTTAATAATCCCGTTGCATGTCTGCTATCTTCTGACGCAGTTTATTCATCTGCTCCTCCTGCAAGACACGTTTGTACTCGATGGGAACGACCTGGACGAATTCCTCGCAGCAGTGATTCCAGTCGTCGAGCATACGGCCGGCAAGTGCCGAACCTGTATGAAGGTAGTGCTGACGGATGAGTTCGAGCAGTTCTTTGCGCGAAACGCTGTCTTCTACCAGGTTGATCTCCACCATATCCATATTGCAGAAATAGTCGAAATTGTGTTTCCTGTCCCAGACATAGGCCACACCGCCACTCATGCCGGCAGCGAAGTTGCGCCCTGTTTCACCCAGCACCACCACGCGGCCTCCTGTCATATATTCGCAGCAGTGGTCGCCTGCGCCTTCGATGACAGCGATAGCACCGGAGTTGCGGACGCCGAAACGCTCACCTACCTTACCGTTGATATATATTTCCCCGGAGGTGGCGCCATAAAGACCCGTATTGCCGGCGATGATATTGTCCTCTGCTTTGAAGTCGTCGCTTCGACGGGCAGGGGGAAGGATGCTGATACGTCCTCCGCTGAGACCCTTGCCGAAATAGTCATTGCATTCGCCCTCGAGTTTGAGGTTGAGTCCACGGACGGCAAAAGCTCCAAAACTCTGGCCCGCCGAGCCCTTGAATTTTATGTTGATGGTGCTGTCAGGCAGACCTGCCTCACCATATTTCTTGGCAATTACGCCACTGAGCATAGTAGTTACGGCCCGGTCGGTGTTTTTGATGGCATAGTCAATCGTCACCTCTTCCTGTGTGTCAATGGCTTTCTGTGCAGCACGGATAATTTCCTCGTCCTTCACACCACTCACGCGAGTATAGGCACCACGGTCCCAATAGAGCGCCTTGTCAGTCTCCGGTTGATGCAGCAGCCGTCCGAAGTTGATGGTCTTCTGTTTGTCAGTAGCGACATCCGTCTTCACCTCTATTAGTTCTGTATGCCCAATAATTTCTTTCAGACTATGCACACCGATTTCGCTCAGATACTCACGCACCTGTTCAGCCAGGAAAGTGAAGAAATTGACGACATATTCGGCACGTCCTTGGAAGTGCTTGCGCAGTTCAGGGTTCTGTGTGGCGACCCCCATCGGACAAGTGTTGGTGTTGCATTTGCGCATCATTACACATCCCAGAACAATCAGCGGTAATGTGCCAAACGAGAACTCGTCGGCTCCCAACATCGCCATGATGATCACATCCTTGGCAGTCTTCAACTGTCCGTCGGTTTGCAGTCGTACCTGATTGCGCAAACCATTCATCACTAATGTCTGCTGCGTCTCAGCCAAACCGATTTCCGGTGATACACCGGCAAACCTCATACTGGACGCCGGACTGGCTCCGGTACCGCCCTCGGCACCGCTGATGACAATCAGGTCGGCCTTCGCTTTCGCCACACCAGCAGCAATCGTGCCCACGCCACTCTCCGCGACGAGTTTCACGCTGACGGCAGCCGTAGGATTGATGTTCTTGAGGTCGAATATAAGTTGTGCCAAATCTTCGATGCTATAGATGTCATGATGAGGCGGTGGCGAGATGAGTGAAATGCCGGGAATGGCGTTGCGCGTCTTGGCGATAATCTCGTTTACCTTGAATCCGGGCAACTGGCCGCCCTCTCCGGGTTTTGCACCCTGGGCCACCTTGATTTGAATCTCCTCGGCATTCACCAGATACTCAGCCGTCACACCAAAGCGTCCACTGGCTATCTGTTTGGTCTTGCTCGACAGTGATATGCCGTCCACTTCTGAGTGGTAACGGACATTATCCTCACCGCCTTCGCCAGTATTGCTTCTGGTGCCCAATTTGTTCATCGCTATAGCCAACGCCTCGTGGGCCTCGATGCTCAGCGCGCCGAAACTCATGGCTCCTGTCACAAAGTGCTTAACGATTGACTCTACAGGTTCCACTTCTTCTAATGGCGTTGGCACGGTCGCTTTCTTCCATCCGAAGAAGTCGCGGATAAAGATGGGGCTCTCTTTTTCATCTACCTGAAATGCCCACTCTTTGAATTTCTTATAATTGCCAAGACGGGTGGCCAACTGTAGGTTAGCGATTGTCTCAGGGTTCCAAGCATGCAGAATACCATCCTTACGCCATGCGAACTGTCCTTGATTTGGCAATGTCCCATGCGTTGCCGTGTCACTCCGGCCCATCTCATGCAGTCTGATGGCATCGCGGGCGATTTCCTTCAGTCCGATGCCTCCGATGGTGCTCACCTCGGTACCGAAGTAGCGGCGCAGCAGATCCTCGCCCAGTCCGATACTCTCAAAGATCTTCGCACCACGATACGAGCGGATGGTAGAGATGCCCATTTTCGACATGATTTTCTTCAGGCCCTTATCCACGGCTTTGATGTAATTCTTCTCCGCTGTAGCGTATTCCTCTTGTATCTTTCCTCTTTTTACCAGATCATCGAGTATGGCGAATGTCATGTACGGGCACAGAGCACTGGCACCATAGCCCAACAATAGGGCCGCATGCATCGTCTCGCGGATTTCGCCGCTCTCTACAATCAGCGCAGTCTGTACGCGCTTGCCTACAGAAATCAGGTGATGGTGAACAGCGCTAACAGCCAACAGCGAAGGAATCGCCGCATGTTTCTCGTTGATGTCGCGGTCTGAGAGGATGATGTAATTCACACCGTCGTCCACACTCGTCTCTGCCTGATGACAGAGGTCATCCAAAGCTTGGCGCAAACCTTCCTCGCCCTGTTCGGCATCAAAGAGCATGGCGATTTTCTGGGTCTTAAAACCTTTGTAACGGATGTTGCAAAGAATATCGAGTTGCGTGTTGGTCAGTACGGGTTGAGGCAGACGAACCATCTTGCAATTTGAGGCATCTGGCGTCAGGATATTCGTCCCCACAGCGCCGATATACTCTGTCAGACTCATTACCAGTTCCTCGCGGATAGGGTCGATGGCAGGATTCGTCACTTGTGCGAACTGCTGGCGGAAATAGTTGAACAACACCTGCGGACGGTCGCTGATGACAGCCAAAGGGGTGTCGTTACCCATGGCGGCGACTGGTTCTTGACCTGCAGTTGCCATCGGTACGATGGTCTTGTCAATGTCTTCCTGTCCAAAACCGAAAGTAACCAGTTTGCGCTCGAAGTCGCTCACGCCATTTTCCACATGACGGCCACTCTTCAACTTCTCCAACTGCACACGGTTCTCGTTCAACCACTCGCGATAAGGATGTGCCTTGGCCAACTGCTCCTTGATCTCGCCATCGTAATAAATGCGGCCTTCCCGCGTGTCAATGAGCAGGATTTTTCCAGGTTGCAGACGGCCTTTGCTCACGACATCGCCCGGTTCGAAGTCCATCACGCCCACCTCGCTGGCTACCACCATCATACCTTGTTTAGTAATCGTATAACGGCTGGGGCGCAGGCCATTTCTATCGAGCATGCCACCAGCATAACGTCCGTCGCTGAACAGCAATGCTGCGGGACCGTCCCACGGCTCCATCAGGATAGAGTGATACTCGTAGAACGCCTTCAGATCCTCGCTGATGGGATTCTTATCATTGAAACTCTCAGGCACTAAGATAGCCATCGCCTGCGGCAACGAGAGTCCGCTCATCATCAGGAACTCAAACACAT
>CAMJAO010000130.1 GCA_946403615.1 uncultured Prevotellaceae bacterium | reverse complement strand
TATATGTCGTCGTCTGTCACCCACCGTACCGTCACCAAAGGAAAGAAACTGACCGATATCTATACCCTCCACCCCGGCAGACCTTATTATATCGGTAGGGTAGATTATGACATACAAGACTCTGCCATACAGCGCATTTTGGCGGCGCAGGAATCGTCGTGGTGGACAGTTAAACCCGGTAATATGTTCACGGTCAATGGCTTGGATGCTGAGCGTAAGCGCATTACGGCATTGCTCACTGACCACGGCTATTATCGTTTCAACAAGGAGTTTATACAGTTCAACGCTGACACCGTTCGCAACGGTTATAACGTTGATTTGACGCTACAACTCCTCAAATATAAGGAAAACAACAGTGCTCAGCCGCGGCCTCATCAGGTTTATTATATCAGGAAAGTGGATTTCTTGAGCAATACGGATGAACCCCTCCGTTTGAGACGCACGGTGCTCGAAAATGCGTCGGAACTGCAAGCCGGTGACCTGTACCATGCTCCTGCCATACAAAAGACATATAATAATTTTGCCAGGCTGAGCGCAGTCAAATACACGAACATCAGGCTCCGCGAGTTGGAGGATACCACGCTTCTCGATTGTGAAATAGTAGTTGGAACGCATAAACCCCATACGCTCTCTTTCTCGCCTGAGGGTACGAATACCGCAGGCGATCTCGGAGCGGCTGCCACGCTGTCTTACCAAAACCGTAACCTCTTCCACGGATCGGAACTCCTTACTCTGCAATTCCGTGGTGCTTTCGAGGCAATCACCGGATTGGAAGGGTATTCCAATGAGAATTACATCGAATATGGTACGGAGGCGAAACTGCAGTTTCCCCGTTTTGTTGCTCCCTTCCTCTCCAAGCGTTTCCTAAGGCAGAATTATGCCACTTCTGAATTGTCTTTGGGTTATAACCTGCAAAACAGACCCGAATTTCACCGGCGTCTGTTTTCTGCGGCATGGCGTTACAGATGGCTCGACAAAGGCCGAAATATCAATTACAAACTCGACCTCATCGACCTCAACTATATCTATATGCCGTGGATTTCTGCCACGTTTAAGCAAAATTACCTCGATGATTCGTCGACGACCAGAAATGCCATCCTCAGATACAACTATGAGGACCTTTTCATCATGCGCATTGGTTTCGGCTTCTCATATACAATAGGGTCGCATGCGGTCAGAGCCAACATCGAAACTGCTGGAAATGTGCTGAATGCCGCTTCAAAACTCTTCAACTTGAAGAAAAACAGTGAAGGGCAATATACGCTTTTCAATATCGCTTTTGCACAATATGTCAAAGGCGATTTCGACTACACCAAAGCCATCGCATTCGACGAACATAACACTCTCGTCTTTCACACGGGCTTCGGTATCGCATACCCGTATGGTAATAGCCGTGTGTTGCCTTTTGAAAAACGCTATTTCTCTGGTGGTGCTAACTCTGTGAGAGGGTGGGGTGTCAGACGGCTCGGCCCCGGAAAATATAAAGGACATGAAGGGGCCATCGATTTCATTAATCAGACAGGCGACATGCGTCTAGACCTCAACATGGAATTCCGCACTTTCCTTTTCTGGAAAATCAATGCCGCACTTTTTGTCGATGCGGGTAATATCTGGACACTCCGCGATTATAAGGAGCAACCGGGTGGTCAATTCAAATTCTCGGAGTTTTACAAGCAGATTGCAGTCTCCTATGGCTTGGGATTCAGACTTAATTTCGACTATTTCATACTGAGATTTGACATGGGTATGAAGGCCGTCAATCCTGCCTATGAGACATCAAAGGAACATTATCCGCTGCTGCACCCGAAACTCAGTCGCGATTTCGCATTTCATTTCGCGGTAGGCCTGCCATTCTGACCTTCCATTTTCCGTCACGTTTCACAAGGTCGAAATGGAAGATTCCTTCTTCGGCGATATAGGCTTTGTCATCAATTTTCTCTATACTTAAATAGTTGCCTGCCTTCACGGTGGCATGGCCGATACTGTCTGTCTCCGGGGCGTCTATCTCGGTCACTTCAATAGATGTGCCGCCGTCGCGGCCGCGCATCACTTCCAAATCTTCCTCTTGGATGTTGCTCGCTGTGAAGGATATCCATTTCTGCGATTCGGGCGTGCAGTATTTCAATGCTTCCTCAAACTGAAGATTGAAATACGCTGCACAAAAATGCTCCACAGCCGTAGTCGCGTTGTCTTGCTCCGGAAGTTTCTCTTTATGCTCGCATGAAAGGAAAAGCACTGACAGACAAAATATTACAATCGTACAACGCAAAGATGACATGGTGGGGAATACACGATGATTCATGACAATAGAGATGATTGAAGGGTTTATCTCATGCAAAGATATAGATAAAAATTCGTTTTTCATGACCACTGTTTCAAAAATATTGCGTACTTTTGCAAAAATAAACACACAATGCTTAAATTCCTTTCATTTGGCAGTGGCAGTAGCGGTAATTGCTATTTGCTGTATTCCCCTGATGATGCCATCCTCATCGACGCGGGCATAGGGGTGAGAACGCTGAAGAAACAATTTGCGGAATATGGGATATCCATGAACCGCATACACCATATTCTTATTACTCACGACCATGCCGACCATGTCAAGTCGGTAGGATCGCTCAGCAGAGACCTGCATGTGCCGGTATATGCTACAGAAGACGTGCATAGAGGAATCAACACCAATTATTGTGTCAGAGCGAAAATCGACGGTGCTGATGCAAAATTCTTGGAGAAAGATAAGGCTGTACTCATGGGCGAGTTTAATGTCATGCCTTTCTTTGTGCCCCATGACAGCAATGACAATGTGGGATTCTTCATTCAATGGCAAGATGTCAGTTTTTGTCTCATGACTGACGTCGGGCATATTACCGAACAGATGAAACAGCTCATCTCAAAAGCCAATTATCTTGTCATCGAGGCGAATCATGATGTCGAGATGCTTAGGGGAGGAGCATACCCGCAATACTTGAAAGACAGAATCAGTGGCGAGGAAGGACATCTTTCCAATCATGCCTGTGCTACGGCGCTCGTTGAGAATGCCACTCCCGAATTGAGGCAAGTGTGGCTGTGCCATCTCAGCGAAGAGAACAATCACCCTGAACTGGCGCGTATCACCGTCGAACAGGAACTGAGAAAGCATGGCATTGTTGTCGGCGTGGATTTTAAGATGGATGTACTCAAACGGAAACATCCTTCGGGACCTTACGACTTGATTTGATTCTTTTCTGTTCGCTTTTGAATGTTCATTGTAATACACCCTGGCGTAATGCGAAAATTCCTCTTTTGTATTCTCGTTTGGCTCATGGCTACGGTCATGGCTCATGCGCAGACGCGTTTGGTGAAAGAGCATAGGCAAAAGGAGTTCCCCGAGCAAATTCCTGCGGGTAATTACAGCGGAATCACATGGCTCGGAGAAGATGAGTACGCTGTCGTGTCAGACAAGGCGAAAGACGGATTCTTTATATTCAAAATTAAAATCGATCCCAATACGGGTGCTATAAAAAGTGCGGCACTCAAAGAGAAAAAAGAAAATGGGAATACCGGACGTGACGCCGAGGATATCGTATACTTTCCGTCAAAAAAGACGCTGTTTGTGGTGGGTGAATCCGATAATCAGGCGCGTGAGTACGAGCTGAATGGAAAACGCACGGGACGGATGTTGAAAATGCCCAAGCGTTTTCTTAATGCAGGGGGAAAATATGGATTGGAGGCTGTCGCCTACAATGGGCATACTCGTCTCTTTTGGGCGACCACCGAAAGCACTCTGAAGGCCGATGGGCCACAAGCCGAAGGCGGCTCTAAAACGAAAAACAGATTGCGTCTTCAGTCTTTCTCTGAAGATTTGCAACTTGCCGGACAATATTTCTATGTGATGGACGAGTCCGTGGCTAAGAATAAATCTGCCAGATATGCCATGGGATGCAGTGCGCTCACGGCACTCGACAATGGCGATTTATTGGTCATGGAACGTGAGTTTTATGTTCCGAGTGGAAAACTCGGCGCTTTCGTAAATTCCAAAATTTATTGCGTGCATCCACAAAAGGAAGACAAAATGGCGGCTGATGCCGCTTGGAACAAAGACAAAGTGCTGAAAAAACAACTCATTTGTCAGTGGCGAACATCATTGGGGCTTTTCGTGCAGTCTATTGCCAATTATGAGGGAATGTGTTTAGGCCCCAAACTCAGCAATGGCGATCAGGTCATTGTCCTTATCTCCGATTCCCAAGACCAATATGGCGGCGTCCTCTGCGACTGGCTAAAAACCATTGTCATTAGAAGCGAATAAAAGATTCAACTGATTCTTTTATATGTGAAAAATCATTATTGGCAAAAGATATCAAACTATTAATTTGCAGTTATATGAAGAAAATAGTATTGACTTTGATTTGTTCCTTTGTCTTTATGGGTATTCATGCCCAAAATCAGCAGGCAAAGGTCGTGTTGAAGAATGGAACCGAACTTATCGGAAAGATTATCTCTATTGAGCCTTCAGAGTCTGTGAATATAATTGTAGCAGGTGTTGAATCTGAGATAAGAATGACAGATGTCGCAAGAATAGAAACAAATGATGATTCCATATCTAATGAAAAAACTGGTGTTTCTAAGGAATATGCATTGTTGAGAGAATTGGTCGAATCGTCAGATTTGGAAAAAGATTTTTCTGAACATTTAACTTTGGTTTATGGCAATTTGGAGTGTTTTTCAAATGTGAATAACAGTTTTCTGTTAAATATGGATTTTCCTAATCTAAAGATTGAGGGTGAAGCCTTTGAACAATATGCCAAAAGTAGAGAAAGTGGTTGGGTCAATGAGTTTAACCAAGAAATTGAGGCTGCGAAGGATGCCTTTATCTCAAAGTGGAACAAAAAGATGAAAGGTATCCGTGCTAAGAATAACAATGCTGACTTGACCATGAATCTTTTCATCCAAGACATGGATTTAGGTAGCAATGCTGCTGCTATTTGGGGATTACGAACAATTGATGGCGGCGCTTCTATATCTGGCTATCTTGAGTTAGTGGATAATAATTCAAACAAGGTGTTGTCTATTGTGAGAATCAATGACATCAAAGGATTAGGAAACAACGGATTTACCTTCTATAAGGAGGGTAATAGGTTGAAAAAAGTATTTGAAAAACTTGCCACGAAAATGGCAGAGGATGCTAAATGAGTTAATGTCTTGACATATGGTCTAAACTTACTCTATCCATCTTTATCTTTTATTCCTTTTATTGTGACCTTTTCCGTCATACCGTCTCGTTGAAGACTCTCTTACATCGAATGGCCGTTTGTTCTTTTTGTCAAACGGCTGTTCTCCTTTTCTGCCTCCTGCGGATTTTTCAAAACGGTTCTTATCAAACGGTCGCTTGTCTTGATGTCCGTATAATTGGTTGATAAGGTCGGAACGGCCTATGCGGCGCAGTTCTCGTTCTATCTTTCTGCGCTCTTCGGGTTGATACCAGAAGAAGAACATGCGTTGTGCCTGTTTCTCCTCGGCAGTCTTCGCGCTGAATACCGGCTCCAGAGTATAGGGGTCATAGCCTGTGTACCACATTTCGGTGCTGATGGTCATGGGCGTTGGCGTGAAGTCCTGCACTTGCTCCAGATGGAAATCCATTTGTTTCGTCTTGACAGCCAATTCAGCCATGTCAGCCTCATGGCAACCAGGGTGACTGCTGATGAAATAAGGGATAATTTGCTGTCGCAGTTGCTCCTCTTTATTGATACGGTCGAAAACCCGCTTAAATTGCTCAAACAGCCTGAACGAAGGCTTCCTCATCAAGTAAAGCACAGCGTCTGATGTATGCTCGGGGGCTACCTTCAGGCGCCCGCTCACATGTCGGCATATCAGTTCGCGCGTATAGCGTCGGGCTGCCGCATTCACAGCCTCATCCTTGCTCTCGTGCAATAACAGGTCATACCGCACACCGCTGCCGATAAAACTCTTCTTGATTTCCGGCAGTGCGTCAACGGCATGATAGATGTCAAGCAGAGCACTATGATCGGTATTCAGGTTGGGGCAAATCTGCGGATGGATACACGAAGGCCGCTTACAGTGTTCGCAAGCTTTCTCATTACGGCCGTGCATGCCGTACATATTGGCCGACGGGCCGCCCAAATCCGACAAGTAGCCTTTGAAATCAGGCAAAGCGGCCACTTTTTTCACCTCGCGCAAGATGCTCTCCTTGCTGCGGCAACTGATAAATTTGCCCTGATGAGCGCTGATGGTGCAAAAAGCGCAACCTCCGAAGCAACCGCGATGGATATTCACCGAATGCTTAATCATGTCGAAGGCGGGTATGCGCTTGTTCTTGTATTTGGGGTGGGGCAATCGTGTGTAAGGCAGGTCAAATGACGCGTCAATCTCAGCGGTCGTCATAGGAGGGTAGGGGGGATTCACCACCGTATAGAGGTCACCCGTCTTTTGCAGCAGCCG
>CAMJAO010000129.1 GCA_946403615.1 uncultured Prevotellaceae bacterium | reverse complement strand
GCGAAACGGAATATGTGGTGCGTCCCTATGGCTATGATGACTGTTTCCGTGGGGCTGTCAATGACCTGCAGACATTGTTTATCGGTCAACCTTTCGTGAAATGGGCGGAAGAACGTCGTGTCAGCCTTGACGAGATCGAGGGTGGTGAAGATTTGCAGTCGGCACGCATCTTCCCTGTGGTCGATAATGTCCACGATGCGGGATTGGTGTTGCGGTGGATGCTTAACGAACCTGAACAAGACGGCGGGCGGATGCTTTGGCGTATGTCGCGCCGCATGAGTGCCGACGAGATTTCCGCCGAGGCCAATCTGGTGAGACTCGAGGCGCAACGACGCGAGAACCGTGCCAAAGCATGGCCTTTCATCGCGAAAAATTACCGTCACAGTGTGTTCTATCAACTTGATTTGGAGGATGCCGCACACGAATTCGCCGCTAACAACATAGCCATGCCTACTCCGCTCAGCGATGATGACCCGCTGCTCACACGGATACATGATGCCATGTTCAGATCGGAGCTGTTGCGGGCGAAGGAGAAAAATGAACAAGCCGTCGAAGAGTCGGGTAGGGCATTCGAACTGTTGCGGCAGGGATTGACCGCCGCGGCGTTGGCAGACAAACAGTCGCCCCGTATGTCGGTCTATGACGATCAGATAGTGTGGGGACGCAGTCCTGTGCGCATCGACATCGCCGGAGGCTGGACCGATACCCCGCCATACTGCCTGATGGAGGGTGGGGCGGTCATCAATCTGGCCATTGAACTCAATGGGCAGCAACCCATTCAGGCGTATGTGAAACCGTGCCGTGAACCTCATATCATCCTTCGCAGTATCGACCTGGGGGCTGCCGAGACAGTCACCACTTATGAACAACTGGCTGATTTTCATCATGTTGGCAGTCCTTTCTCCATTCCCAAGGCGGCTCTTGTGTTGGCGGGATTCCAACCCGACTTCTCCGTAGAGCGCCATGATTCGCTAGAAGACCAATTGCGTGCTTTTGGATGCGGCATTGAGGTGACCCTTCTCTCCGCTATACCGGCAGGCAGCGGATTGGGCACCAGCAGTATCCTCGCGGCCACGGTGCTGGGTGCGCTGAATGATTTCTGCGGACTGATGTGGGATAAAAACGAGATAGGTCACCGCACGCTCGTGCTCGAGCAGTTGCTCACCACGGGCGGAGGATGGCAAGACCAGTTTGGCGGTTCGCTGCAAGGCATCAAACTGTTGCAGACGCAGAGAGGATTCGACCAGAACCCCGTAGTTCGCTGGTTACCCGAAGAGGTGTTCACGCAACCTGATTATCGTGCTTGCCATCTGCTCTATTATACCGGCATCACGCGTACAGCTAAGACCATCCTTTCTGAGATCGTCAGAAGGATGTTCCTCAACCAGCATGATGAATTGGCGTTGTTGCGTGAGATGAAGTCGCACACAATGGAGATGTATGAGGCCATCCTGCGCAATGATTTCAATGCCATGGGGCGGCTTGTGCGTCGCACATGGGCACAAAACCAAGCGCTTGACAGTGGTACCAACCCGGCGGAGGTGGAGCGACTCACCACCCTTGTCGATGACCTCTGTCTCGGGTATAAATTGCCCGGTGCAGGTGGTGGTGGATATCTATACATGATTGCCAAAGACCCGGAGGCGGCAGCACACATACGCCAGATTCTCTCCTCCGACCCACAACGAACCCCCAATGCTCGATTCGTCGATATGACCTTGTCAGCCAGTGGATTACAAGTTAGCAGAAGTTGATATGATGCAGTGGAATACTCCCGTAATAATTGACAAACCTGATTTCCTTATCCAACCGTGTGAGGAAATCCTGTTCGTCGGCTCGTGCTTTGCCGACAATATGGCGCGTCGCATGACCGAAGACAAGTTCCGTGTCACGGCCAATCCTTTCGGCACGATGTACAACCCTGCCAGTGTGCTGCATACCATCGAGCGTTTGCAGACGGTGCCGCGAGTGGCGTTTATCACTCTTGGCACCAACCACGTCTATATACTGAAAGAGACGGGCGAGATTGTCGATAACTGCCAAAAACGCCCTGCACGACTCTTCGATGAACGTGAGTTGTCTGTCGATGAGTGTGCCGACTATCTGCGTCGGTGTGTCGACGTGTTGCGGCTGCGTCGCCCCGACGTGCACGTCGTTTTTACCGTCAGCCCCATCCGCTACGCCAAATACGGTTTCCACGGCAGCCAACTCTCCAAAGCCACCTTGTTACTTGCCATACAGAACGTTCTGTCATCTGACACACCTCAAATCCCAAATCTCAAATCTCAAAGTATTGGCTATTTCCCTGCCTACGAAATCGTTCTGGATGAGTTGCGCGACTACCGTTTTTATGCCCCTGATATGATTCATCCTTCCGAACAGGCTGTGGACTATATTTATCAGCGGTTGGCCCACACTTTTTTCAGCGACGACACCAAGCGGTTCCTGTCAGAGTGGCAACCTGTGAAAGAAGCGCTAAATCACCGTCCATTCCATCCTGAGTCGGTAGAATACCAGACGTTTATGAAAAAGACACATGAACGCTTGGAGGCATTGAAAGAAAAATATCCCGGTTTGGAAACTTAAAATTTCCGTTGATTGTTGGTTATAACGGTGAAAAAATGTAATTTTGCACCTGATAAACTTTCATTGTTATGACCTATTCAATAGAGAAAATCACAACGCTCATTGGAGCGCACAGATATGGAAGCCGCGAGGCACAGATAGGATGGATTCTTACAGACAGCCGGTCGCTTTGTTTTCCCGAGGAAACCCTCTTTTTCGCACTGAAAACTGAGCGCAACGACGGTGCCCGTTACATTGACGACCTTTATCACAGGGGGGTGCGTTGCTTCGTCGTCACCGCATTGCCCGAGAATTATGAGACACGCTATCCCGATGCCAATTTCCTCAAAACCGCCGATACGCTGATTGCGTTGCAACGCTTGGCTGAGCGTCATCGCGACAGTTTTGACATCCCTGTAGTGGGCATTACCGGCAGCAACGGAAAGACCATCGTCAAAGAGTGGCTTTACCAACTGCTTTCAAATGATATGGTGGTCACACGCTCGCCGAAGAGTTACAACTCGCAGGTCGGCGTGCCCCTGTCTGTCTGGCTGTTGCATGAGCAAAGCCAAGTGGGGTTGTTCGAGGCTGGTATCAGTATGCCAGGCGAGATGGACCGTTTGCGTAGCATCATTCAGCCAACCATCGGCGTGCTCACATCATTAGGCATGGCGCATCAGGAGAATTTTGAGTCGATGGAGCAGAAATGCCGTGAGAAACTGCGTCTTTTCCACGATACGCGCACCATCATCTATTGTGCCGATGATGAATTGGTCAGCAATGTCATCAATAGTTATGATTATAAGGGCAAAAAACTGTCATGGTCTACAAAAGACCCCTCTGCATCGGTTTACTTCAATCGGGTAGAGAAGTATGATGTGTTCACTCTTGTGGAATGGACTACTTCTGGCACTTGTGGCTCATATCGTTTGCCGTTTATCGACGACGCTTCGGTCATGAACTCCATGACATGCACTGCTGTGGCGCTGGAGTTGGGCTTGTCGGCCGATGCCTTGGAACAACGTATGCCGATGTTAGAACCGGTCGCCATGCGCTTGGAGGTAAAAGAAGGGCAAAACGGCTGCACACTCATCAATGACTCCTACAATTCAGACATCAACTCACTCGACATAGCGCTCGATTTCATGAACCGGCGTCCCGATCATCAGGGTCGCCGCCGTACGCTTATCCTCAGCGACATCTATCAGAGCGGCATACCCCATGACTTGCTTTATCGCGAGGTGTCGAGGCTGGCGGTAAATCGTGGTGTGGAGAAGTTGATCGGCATCGGGCCCAACATCTCTGCCCAGGCGGATGTGTTGGAAGTAAAAGAGAAATATTTCTTCCCCTCATGTGAGGCTTTCATCCTGTCAGATGTGTTCGCCAATCTGCGCCATGAGGTGATTCTGCTCAAGGGTGCACGGCAATTCAACTTCGACCGTCTCACCGAACTGTTGGTGGAGAAAGTGCATGAGACGATTCTGGAGGTGAACCTCAATGCCATGGTGGCGAATCTTAATTATTTCCGCTCATATCTGAAACCCGACACCAAACTGGTGTGCATGATCAAGGCCGAAGGTTACGGCGCGGGTGCTGTAGAGATAGCAAAAACTCTGCAAGACCATCAGGTGGATTATATGGCAGTGGCGGTGGCCGACGAGGGCGTCACGCTGCGACAAAACGGCATCACAGGCAACATCATGGTGATGAACCCCGAACTGACGTCGTTCAAGATGCTGTTCGATTATGACCTGGAACCCGAGGTGTATAACTTCCGTTTGCTCGACGCATTGGTTAGGGCTGCCCAAAAAGAGGGTATCACAGGTTATCCGGTACATATCAAACTCGATACGGGCATGCACCGCCTCGGGTTTGACCCCGTGAAAGACATCGACGAACTCATCACCCGTCTGAAAGCGCAAAATTCGGTCATTCCCCGTTCGGTGTTCTCGCATTTCGTGGGTTCCGACAGTGATGATTTCGACCGTTTCTCACAACATCAGTTCGATCTGTTCTGCGCCGCCTCCGAACGCTTACAGGCGGCATTCCCCCATAAGATTCTACGACATATCGACAACAGCGCAGGTATTGTTCATTTCCCTGAGCGCCAACTGGATATGTGTCGTCTCGGACTCGGCCTCTATGGCATCGACAGTCGCGACAACCACATTATCAATAATGTGTCAACGCTCAAAACCACCATCCTGCAAATGCGTCATGTGCCGAAGGAGGATACCGTGGGATACAGCCGAAAGGGTATTCTCACGCGCGACAGTGTTATCGCCGCGATTCCTATAGGCTATGCCGACGGACTGGACCGCCATCTGGGACGTGGCAAAGGCTATTGTCTGGTCAACGGACAGAAAGCACCTTATGTGGGCAATATCTGTATGGATGTGGCCATGATCGATGTAACGGACATTCCTTGTCAGGAGGGTGATACCGTCGAAATCTTCGGCGACAACCTTCCTGTCACAGTTCTCTCAGATATCCTTGAAACCATCCCATACGAAATCCTCACCTCGGTGAGCAACCGTGTGAAGAGGGTTTATTATCAGGATTAATACCCGTTTCCCCAATTAGGCCAATAACCAATTGGCCTAATTGGTTCAATAACCCCGCTCTTGAGATGGGATATTTAAAAAATCAAGGTATTTTGCTGAGTTTTGCGCAAAATGTATTACCTTTGCAAATTGAATACTAATAACATCAAAAAAATATCACAATTAAAAAATGAGTCCTGTTCAAACTACTAAAATGACCAACTACCGTTGGATCATTTGTTCTATGCTCTTTTTTGCGACCACTGTCAACTATATGGACCGTCAGGTGTTGTCGCTTACATGGAAAGATTTTATCGCCCCAGAGTTCCATTGGACTGATGCCGATTATGGCACCATTACTTCGGCATTCTCTATCCTCTATGCGGTATTCTGCCTCTTCGCCGGTAAATTTATCGATTGGATGGGCACGAAGAAAGGATATCTCTGGGCCATCTTCGTATGGTCGGTCGGCGCGTGTATGCACGCCGTCTGTGGATGGGTAACCATGAAATACGAGGGCATTGACAGTATCGCTGCACTCAAGGCAGTGGAGGCTGGTTCCCAACTTGCTTCTAACATTGCCATGATCAGTGTTTATCTCTTCCTCTTCTGTCGCGCCGTATTGGCATTGGGTGAGAGTGGTAACTTCCCTGCTGCCATCAAGGTTACAGCTGAGTATTTCCCGAAGAAAGACCGAGCTTTTGCCACGTCGATATTCAATGCGGGTGCTTCTGTGGGAGCATTGGCCGCTCCCATCAGTATTCCGCCTCTTGCAGAGGTTTTCGGTTGGGAGATGGCTTTCATCATCATCGGTGGACTTGGATTCATTTGGATGGCACTTTGGGTGTTTGTGTATGACAAACCCAATAAGAGCAAACATGTCAATGCGGCCGAACTTACTTATATCAATCAGGATGCTGAGACCGAGGACGATCCTAAAGATGCAAACGATGAGGGACCTGCCATTGGTTTTGCCAAATGTTTCACTTTCAAACAGACTTGGTCGTTCATCGTGGGTAAGTTCATGACCGACGGTGTGTGGTGGTTCTATCTGTTCTGGGCACCTGCTTATTTCTCCGACCAGTTCGGATATAAATCCTCTTCCTCAATGGGACAGATACTTATTTTCACGCTTTATTTCATCGTAACCGTTTTGAGTATCTTCGGAGGATACCTGCCTAAGCTTTTCGTCGAGAAAAAAGGCATGAACCCATATGCAGGACGTATGCTGGCCATGCTTATCTTTGCATTCTTCCCGCTGTTCGCACTGTTCGCACAGCCTCTTGCCATGTGGCAGGGATCACCTATCGATCCGGCGTGGTGGCCTGCTATCATTATCGGTAT
>CAMJAO010000128.1 GCA_946403615.1 uncultured Prevotellaceae bacterium | reverse complement strand
TCCCATCACGAGGTCACAATGCTCTTTCTCAATATAGTCTTCTAAAAAAGAGATTGAACCCTCCACGTCGTCTTGTGGATAATCCGGACACAACACCTCATACTCATTTGCGGGAAGCGCCTCGCGTATCAAGCGGCAGAATGTGGAACTGGGTGAGCCGCCAAAGCCATAAATAAACAATATTCTTTTCATCGGGTATATTTTAATTTTATCTATTCATATCATAATATAGAATTATCTGATTGTATTTTCAATGTTTTCGTAGAAATTATTTGATGTCAGATGTTTTTGTTGTGTTCAAAGATAACATTTCCATAAAAAGGGAATGATACAAAGCCAAATCCAAATGAATTTGGTTTGCAACCTGTTTCACTTCTCCGCCGACAGTTCACGATGAATTTGTGCAAATCTTCAGGCTACATTGATTGTGGCTGAGCAAAGATTATTAAATTTTAAAAAACACAAATATGACACTATAAAGTGTTTGCACTCTCGCTATTTCTTCACCACTTTCTTTGCGCTGTGGTCATCGTAGGTGATGATTTGCACTCCGTTGGCAGATGGGCTTACAGGACGGCCCGCCACATCGTATCTTCCCACTTCGTTGGCGGACGGAGCAGGTGCAGGACCGCTCATGCCCACTGTTGTCCCGTCATTCTCTATCACCACGAAATTCTCAATGGAACTGTCGTTGAATGCCGATTCGCCGATGACCAGTGTAATGAAATTGCCGAATGACACTGTGCTGTGCAGTTTCAGCGTTTTCAGATAACGGGTGCCTTGAAATGCGTTGTTGCATATCCTATATACGGTGGCGGGCACCTCATACTCCTCGCGCTCGTTCATGGCAGGATACTTCACCAGTGCCACCGGCACGTTGTCGTAAATCATGTAGAGCACGCCGTCGATGGATTGGATGGTGTTTGAGGATGAATAATATGACGTGGTGATGTAGCCCGTGGGGTAATTCGACGATGTCTCGAGTGTTTGGGCTTCTACAGTAAGGGTTGTGGTCATCAAGACCAATAAAAGGATTTTTCTCATGATTATTCTGGATTTGAATGGTTAAACGTATCTATATTATTCTACTATGACAACTGTTTTCCTGGTATCGTGATAACGGATTGGCGGTTAATCGCATCTGTACCCGTCTTTCTTAGCTTTGATTCTCATCCGTTCTATCCTTTCGTCGAAATCGGGATGGGAGGAGAATGCGGAGAGTAGCTTCTGATATTTGGAATTCTTCTGCTTTGACAGCGCCTTGAGTTTTTTGAAAGCGAGTCCCATGGCCCAAGGGTTTTTACCGCATTTCTTCAGGAAATTATATCCATAATCATCTGCTTGTGTCTCATGATACCGTGAGTGTTTCGCCGACAAAACCACACTGGTGATGTCGCCCAAATAGGAATCAGAAAGGTTTGCCCATGTGCTGCTGACTGAGCCCATGGCATCGGAGGCCGCGCTCCTAAGCAAAGCGCTGCGCCACGCTTTCTTTGAATGACGAAGTGCCACATGACCTATTTCATGACCGATGACTCCCATCAGCTCCTCGTCGCTTAGGATATCCATCAATGCGGAGAATACTCTCACACTGCCGTCGGGACACGCAAAGGCGTTGTATTCCGTCGTTTGATAAACTTTGAAATTCAGTCTTATTCCCTCGGCGTCAGTCATTCCTCTGGTGATTCGTTTCAACCGTTGCGCATATTTACTGCTGGCAGAGCAGACCTTATTTCTTCGGTCCATCTCGTCAACCTCTTCTTTGACAGCCGCCGCAAGTTGTTCATCGGTGATGGTCATGGCCTGGCCCATCTTTACCGCTCCGGAAAACACCCGGGCCCAATCGGTCTGGGCTGTAGCTAAAGAACTTGTCAACAACCCGGAGCAAATGATGATTATTCGAAACAATGAGCGCATATCAATGTGTCTTTAATGGGTTTGGAAGAAGTACATCTTCAACTGAGGAGGAAATAAAGGATGAAAAAGGCAGGTACTCCGATTACAACTAACGTCAGAAGGAGATTGCCCCCCGACATTTCGTTCTGCTGATGGTCCTGTCTTTCTCCGGCATGTTTTTGGAAATACTCCACACGGTCGGGATGCATTGCCTTCCAGCGCAGATACTCGGGCGAGAATTCGCTGTCATTTCTGGAGTAGCGGCTCCTGTTCGGTGTTGCTGGTCGCTTCCGCTGAGTTTGTGGCGGATACATGTCTATCATATATTCGTCGTAACCATACACATCGGGGTTCTGCTGTCTGAACTCCAAATCGTAATAATCGGGGTCGCCGCATCCGTCGTAATAATCTCCGTCGCTCATGGTTGTTGATGTATTGGTTTTATCAAAAGATTCGATTGCCCCCTTTTGTTCACTTCGCGGTCAATGTCAAGCCTGTTTGTTTAGATAAAGATTTCTTCGCATCTAACGGGGGCTTTTCTCTCGCTGCCTTCTTGGCGGTAATGGCCTATCGACAGGTTTTACATCGCAAAGATAAACGATTATGCTGATATAGGCAAATTTTTGTATATATATAATTTATATCCCACTCTATGGACGCAGTCATCTTGACTTGGATGGTGTGATAATTCTTGTCAAAATATTTCAAAGGCTGTCGATTTTCTTTCAAACGCCAAATATACTCTGAGATTTTTGGCGTATTGGCGTTTTTCCACTACCTTTGCCAAAAATGCTTGATTTCTGAATAATAATAATATGGCAAGTATCGACAATGGATATTACAAACTCTCCTGGGGTGAGCGCATCGGTTTCTGCTCTGGCGAGTTGGCCCAGAACCTGATTTATCAGACGATCAGCATCTGGCTGCTCTTTTATTATAATAACGTTTTTGGGCTCGACGCAGGCGTTGTGGCCGTGATGTTTCTCGTGGTGCGCATCATCGATGTGTTATGGGATCCGATGGTGGGCGCTTTTGTCGATAAGTCTCATCTCCGCTGGGGCAAATACCGTTCGTGGCTCATCATCGGCGGTCTGCCGTTGGCGGCATTTGCCATGCTCTGCTTCTGGAACGGGTTCAGCGGATCATTGCTCTATGCCTACGTGACCTATGTTGGCATGAGTATGTGTTTCACGCTTATCAACGTGCCATATGGGGCACTCAGTTCGTCACTCACGCGCGACACCAACGAAATAACCATCCTTACCAGTGTGCGCATGCTGATGGCCAATACCGGCGGACTCATCATCAAAACGCTGCCGTTGGTCATCGCCCTGTTTGCTCCCAAGGTGCTCAATGAGCAGACGGGTGAGATGGAGGCTGTCTATAACACACCTGAGGCTGGAGGGGCGTGGTTCTTTACAATGAGCATCTTCGCGCTCTCAGGACTGCTGTTGTTAGCCATCACCTTCTTTACGAGTAAGGAACGTATTGTGATGGACAAAAGCGAGACGGCTGACGTTAAGACGAGCGACCTCTGGATGGAACTTGTCAGGAACCGTCCTTTACGGGTGTTGTCGGCTTTTTTCGTCATCGCATTCACCACCATGAGCATCAGCAATGCCGCCGACTCATATTTCATGACCTACAACGTGGGCGCCACGCCGATGATGACCACTTCCTTCATGTGGTTGGGCACCATTCCGGCATTTATCTTTTTGCCCATGGTGCCGGCCATCAAGCGCAGAATAGGCAAGAACGGCATGTTTCGCCTGTTTCTCGGCATTTCCGTCGTGGCGATGATAATGATGTATATTTTCGTGTCAATTCCCAGTCTGAAGACCTGTTTCCCGTTGCTCTGCGTAGTGCAATTCGTTAAGAGCACGGGTGTGCTTGTGGCTACCGGTTATATGTGGGCACTTACTCCCGAGGTGGTCACTTACAGTGAATATGCCTCTGGGCGTCGCGTGGCGGGCATTGTCAATGCGCTCATCTGCATCTTCATGAAGGCAGGCATGGCTCTTGGCGGTGTCATTCCCGGATTGGTACTGGCATGGGTGGGGTTCAAGGCCGGGGAAGCGGTCCAGACTCCGTTAGCCGAACAGGGTATTCTCTGGCTCGTCACCCTAATTCCCGCCGCATTGTTCGTACTGGCTATTTACGTTATAGGCAAGTACGAACTGACGGATGAGAAAATGGACGAAATCAATGCAGAAATCACCAATAAAACAAAATAGACATGCAACTTACATCCAATTCCGACAAAATCACGAGAGATTATTTCGACTCGCTGTTGGTAGAAACCCGCTATTTGGATTCCGTACTCCCGTCCACGCGATTGGCACTGTTCGGAGAGACTTTCCGCACGCCTGTCATGACGGCCGCCTTGTCGCATCTGCACAATACCGCCGCTGACGGGATGACGGTCTATGCCCGTGCAGCCGCACTGAGCGGAGCCGTCCACTGGGTGGGGATGGGAAGCGACGAGGAGCTGGAAGCCATTGTCGCCACTGGTGCCAAAACCATTAAGATCATTAAGCCTCATGCAGACAACCGCGAGGTGATACGCAAGATAGAACATGCCGTCAAGGCGGGTTGCATCGCCGTAGGTATGGATATCGATCACGCTTTTAATGCAGAAGGAGGCTATGACAATGTGTTCGGGCTGCCTATGAAGGCCAAGACGACAGAAGAAATGAAGGAGTTTGTTCAGGCTGCTGGTGTGCCTTTTATCGTCAAGGGTGTGCTGAGTACGAGAGACGCCGAGAAATGCCTCAAGGCGGGATGTGCGGGTATGGTGGTGTCGCATCATCATGGCATGATTCAGTATGCCGTGCCCCCGCTGATGGTGTTGCCTGATATTCTGTCTGCCACAGGTGGCAGTGTCCCCGTGTTTGTGGATTGCGGCGTCGTAAGCGGGATGGATGTCTATAAATGTCTGGCCCTCGGTGCCACGGCCGTATCGGTAGGCCGTCACCTGATGCCGATACTCAAGGATGGAGCTGAGGCTGTAGCCCGTCGCATCAATGAGATGACGGCGGAACTGGCAGGAGTGATGGCGCGCACAGGTGTGAGTGCATTAGACCATATGGATCCGACCATTATTCACAGGAGGACGTTCTGATGTATTTGGGCATTTCATCATCTCTAGAACATGGCTCACCTGAAGAGTGGGCACGGAAGCACAAAGCGCTCGGACTTCAGACGGTGGTGTTTCCCGTTAGTTGTCTCGACGGCGAGGAGACCATATCTGCCTACAAACAGGCAGCCGACGAGGCCGGACTCACCATCGCCGAGGTGGGAATATGGCGCAATACTCTGGCTGCTGACCCCGAAGAGCGCCAACGGTGGACAGACTATGCCATCCGTCAGTTACGCATGGCCGATGCCATCGGTGCCGCTTGCTGTGTCAATGTGGTGGGCACGCCATATGGACCACGCTGGGACGGTGGATACCGCGACAATTTCAGCAGCGAACTATGGGACATGGCTGTCAGTATGATCCGTCAGATTATTGACACCGCCCGTCCACGTCATACCAAGTTCTGCATCGAATCCATGCCATGGATGATACCGAGCAGCCCCGACGAATATCTGCGGTTGATAGAGGCCGTAGACCGTGAGGAGTTTGGCACCCACCTTGACGTGGTTAACATGATTACCACACCAAGACGTTATTTCTACAACGACGAGTTTCTGGAGGAGTGTTTCCGGAAACTCCGCGGCACCATCGTCAGTTGCCATCTGAAGGATATCCTCCTCAAGCAAGAATACACCTTCCAACTTGAGGAGTGCGCTTGTGGTCAGGGCACCTTGGATCTGGATTTGTATATCCGTCTGGCCTCTGCCGAGAATCCCCGCATGCCCATGATTATCGAGCACCTCACCACCGATGAGGAATACATCTCCAGCGTAAGGTATGTGCAGGAACAAATGGGGACTCGAGGCTATCACAGCGTCGAGTCCCTTGCAAACTTCAAACAACCTTAAAGGATGATTGTCTGTTTATAGTTCGGCGGAAGAAACTACCAAACTTTTTCTATTCTATTGTCGCATGCGCTGGTTTTATTTGTTTTTGAGGTCTTCAGGCCGGTCTGCTTTCAAATATTAAGGTGTTATCACCTCTTTACCTTAGGGCCTGATAACCTTACATGAGCGAATGCATAATTTCAGTTATCTGATGAACAATAATTCGCGGTATTTCGGCAGTGGCCAGAGGGCGTCGTCGACGATCAGCTCTAACTTGTCAATCTCGTAGCGGATAGCGTCGAGATGGGGCTCTACCGTGTCATGATAGGAGATGGCCTTGTCGTGCTCGTCCTCAATCTTGTTGGCCAGTTTGCGGGCATTGACGAGTTCCTCGACCATGCGCTCGATGGCACTGGTTCGCTCAGCAATTTCCTCAATCAGTTTCACGTTGCGGGCGGAGAGTTTCTCGGCCTTATCTTTAGAGAAGATGGTTCCCATGTTCTCGACGTTTTTCAACAGGGCACTCTGGTAACTGGTGGCAACGGGAATGATGTGATTCATCGACAAGTCGCCCAATACACGCGCCTCAATCTGGATTTTCTTCGTGTAGGTCTCCCATTTTACCTCGTTGCGGGCCTCC
>CAMJAO010000127.1 GCA_946403615.1 uncultured Prevotellaceae bacterium | reverse complement strand
GATACATATAATAGACGTCCTTGGGGAATCCTGCCAGGTCGATGATGCCGAAATAACTGCTGCGGGCGGGGAAGGAGTAGGGGGTAGGCTCACCGATATAGTCAAAGCCGGTCCAGATAAACTGACCGCCCACGAAGTCGTTGTGTTTCACCACATCCCAAGTCTGCTCGTGTGTGCTGCTCCACGATGCGTGCATATTGTCGTAGGCACTACACATATACGAAGGGTGGGTATAAGGCAACCACCATTCTTGGGGTGCCTTGTAGATACTGTCACTCGGCATCCAGTAGTTGTCGCGTGTCTGCAATGCCGATACACTCTCGCTAAAGATGAATGGTTTGCCGGGGAAATTCTTCGGCACGTCCTTCACCCATTCGTGGTGGTAATTGAATCCGATGATATCGATGGCACCGCTCTTAAACAGGTGGTTATTGGGCGACGGCTCGTTACATCCTGATGTGATGGGTCGCGTCGTGTCATAGCGCTTCACGATTTCTGCCAAATGCTGGGTGAGCAGTGAGTTGACGCTCAGTTCGCCGTCCTTTGCCAGTGTCGAGGCGTCATGCCCGGCATTGAGGATGAGGTTGGCCTGCTCCAGCGTCAGGGTATCAGCCTCGGCCGACGACCACTGTTCCAAAACCTCATTGCCGATACTCCACATGATAATTGAAGGATGGTTTCGGTCGCGTAGAATCAGGTCACTCAGGTCGCGTTCGTGCCATTCGTCGAAGAAACGTGCGTAGTCGTTTTGCGTTTTCTTACGGCGCCACATGTCAAACGATTCATCCATCACCACAAACCCCATCGAGTCGCACATGTCGAGCAGTTCGGGAGCGGGCGGATTATGCGAGCAACGGATGGCGTTGACACCCATCTCACGCAAAATGACAAGTTTGCGGTGCATGGCATCCTCATGAAATGCCGATCCCAAACATCCCAAATCGTGATGTTCACAAACACCGTTGAGTTTCATTCTCTTTCCGTTCAGAGAAAAGCCTTCCTTTGCGTCAAAACGGAACGAACGAAAGCCCGTTGTGGTCGTAACCTCGTCTATGACCTCTTTGCCATTCAGCACCTCGGTTTTGACTGTATAAAGGTAAGGATTCTCAATCGACCACAGTTGCGGACGGTTTACCTTGAGACTGGTCACAGCCTTGTCTGTTCTTGCCAAAGACACCTGGGCCGTCTTCGATGCCACGGCTTTTCCTTGCTTATCCATCACCGTATTGCGGATGGTGTATGTTCCTTTCTTCTCTGCGGAATTGAGTGTCACTTCCACTGTCATGTTGCCGTCGGCTTGGGTCGTGACGTACGTACCCCAATGCGCTACATGCACAAGTCGGGTCTTGGTCATCCACACATGTCGGTAGATGCCGCAACCGCTATACCATCGCGAGTTGGGCTGGTCGCTGTTGTCCACACGCACAGCGATGACATTATCACCGGTTTTCAGGTAAGGAGAGATGTCATATTCAAAAGAACTGTATCCGTAGGGGCGGAATCCGACTTTTTCACCGTTGACATAAACGGTAGAGTTCATATACACACCATCGAACTCCAATTTGTAGAGAACATCGTCTGTGACGTCTGCCAGAGAGAGATAGAAATGTTTCCTGTACCATCCCACACCGCCGGGCAGCGCCCCGCCACCCGCTCCCGATGGGTTGCTGGCCATGAAATCACCCTCTATAGCCCAATCATGGGGCAGGTCGAGCAATCGCCAGTGCGAGTCATCATAATCTAAATTGGCAAACTCTGTCGTGTCGGCCAAAACAAAACGCCAATCGAAATCAATATTCTTCCGCTCGCGCGCTGTGGCGGAAAGAGTCAGGACGGATAAAAGGATGATAAAAACTCTTTTCATCGTTTTCAGTTCACAATTACCAATACACAATTATCACTCCCTCCCTAGGGAGGGTAGGGGTGGGTATTACATTCAACAATCAAAACTTTACCGTCACTTTCTTGCCGGCGTATTTCACCATCTTGCCCTTCGGCGACTCCAAATCGAGCGCTTGTGCTTTCGACGGCGATACCAGTATCACGTTGAAACGACGGTTCTGCAACATGCCGTCGAACGAACCATTGCGCTTGTCGATGGTCAGCGTCTTCTTCGCATCATTCCATTGGATGTCGATGGTGGCATATTTACCCTTCTCATAATTGTAGTTCGTGCCTTCATCCTCATACAGACAGAACGAGGCGTCGCGACCTGCATAGACGTACAGGTTGATGAGTTCGGCGGGTTTTTCATCGCACCACTCCATAGCGGGACCCATAGGCAGAATGGCTCCTTCGGGTACATATACGGGGATACGCTCATAGGGGGCATCGGCGGTAATGGTCTGACCTCCGGCATAATGGCGGCCTGTGTACAGGTCATACCATCCGCGCTGACGTGGCAGATATACTTCGCGGGTATATTTCTGGTAATATCCCACCGGACAAGCCATCAGTGAAGGACCGAACATCCATTGGTCTTTGATGTCATACACGCGCTCGTCGCCGTTGAAATCCATCACCAACGCACGCATCAGGGTGTAATCGTCGAAATGAGCCCAACCTGCCATTGAATAGAGATAAGGCATCATGTGATAGCGAAGACGGTCGTACCAAACGATGGCCTTATAAGCTGGATGGTTGTCGGGAGCAATGTTCCACACCTCGCGCAGCGGCCACTGACCGTGAGCACGATAGAGGGGGATAAAGCAGCCAAACTGGTTCCAGCGGGTCTGCAACTCGCGCCACTCTTTCAGATCGGCATTCTCCACGCCCGTTTTGTCAAACTCCTGCTGGGCTGCCACATAGCGGTTCTCTACACAGAATCCGCCTTGGTCCATACCCCAGAAAGGCAGACCGCTGATACAATAGTTCAGACCGGCGGTCATCTGCGCGCGCATATCTTCCCAACGGGTGCCGATATCACCGCTCCATGTGGCGGTCGAGTAGCGTTGCTCGCCGGCAAAACCACTGCGGGTAAGCAGGAATACGCGCTGATTGGGCCTGACCGAACGCTGACCGTTGTAGATGGCGTCGGCATTGACTACGGAGTAGGCGTTGAAATACTCGGTAGATGAACCTAATGCAGTAGGACCGCACAACGCTTTGCGATACCACATCGGGGTGCAGTCGCGCACATTAGGCTCTGAGGCGTCCATCCACCAGGCGTCGATGCCGTAGTTGTATTTTGTGTAGAGGTTCTCGTCCATTTGCCGCCAGAACATCTTGCGCGCTCCGGCAGAATAGGCGTCATAGAAAGAACCCAAGTAGCCCAGCCAGTCATAAATGGAGTCTTTCACGGCCTGGCCGTAAATCCAGCCGTTAGCGTCCAGTTCTTTGTAATTCTTCACTGAGCAGTAGAATTTCGGCCAAACGGAAATCATGAACCGTCCGTGCATGGCGTGCACACTGTCGAGCATCGCCTGCGGATTGGGGAAACGTGCGGCCTCAAAGGTATGGTCGCCCCAAGAGTCGAGTTTCCAATAGTTCCAGTCCTGCACAATGTTATCGACGGGGATATGACGGTTGCGGAACTCTGCCAATGTCTCTTCTATCTGTTGCGACGACGTGTAACGCTCACGGCTCTGCCAGAATCCAAGTACCCATTTCGGATAGACCGAAGCCTTGCCTGTCAAAGTGCGGTATCCGCTGATCACCTCGTCGATATTCTGTCCGGCGATGAAATAATAGTCCATGTCGCGCGACATCTCGCTCCAGATGCTTAGTCGTCCCTGCTCTTCGTCGGTAGCAGGCACGGCGGCACGCAGACCGCAATACGACACGTCGCCGTCGGGCAACCACTCGATGCGGATGGGTGTGAGCGCGTCTTTTTGCAGTTGGCAGGTGAACTTATAGGTGTTGGGGTTCCAGGCCGTGCGCCAACGCTCCTCTACCACTTCCTTGCCGCCGATATACACTTTCATATATCCGGCATAATAAAGGATGAAATGGTAATTGTTGGTCACGGGTGCCTGCAGATAGCCTTCATACACGACTTTAGCACCGTTCAGACGGAAACCGTTGGGCAGGTTGGCAACACCCAGATCTTTGCTGTCGCCCCAAGCCAACTCAGGCAGTGCAAACTCGTAATAGATGCTGTCCTCGGCACGCTCGATGGTCTTGCCGTCACGGTCGGTGTAGGTGCCGGTCAATGATCCGCGCTGTTTATTCTTGTCATAGAGCGTGAAGGCACGGTTCAATTGCAGGTAGTCATTGGGGTTACCCCAACGGCAGTAACTGTAACTATCCCACAGGATACCGTAGTTCTTGTTGCTGACCACGAACGGAACACTCACTTTGGTGTTGTATTGGAACAGGTCTTCGTTCTTGCCCTTCATGTTCAGTTCCTCTGACTGATGCTGACCGAGACCATAAAAAGCCTCATCTTTGGGACTGTCGAAAACGGTGTGCCAAGTCCAGCCGTGACGCTCTTTCTCTGTCAGTTTACCTACGCCTACCTCGCGGTCAGGAACGGTAAACGGTTCGAATGTCTTACCGCCCTGAGCCTGTTCTTGCAGCAGACGCTTACCGTTCTTGTCATAAAACATCACGCGGCCATTGACTGCATCCACTGTGGCGCGCACGTTCTTTGTTTTCACCTCAATGGTGTTACCGTTTTGGCCTACGGTGAAGTCGCGGAAGTCGGGCTGAGCCACGATGATGAGGCTCTCCTTTTGTGGCAATGCGTTTTCCGGCGTGGCTTGCACACGGATAATGTTGTCATTGACCACTTGCAACCGTACGGTTTTAGCACCGTTGGCGCTAGCGTTCTTCACAGGGATGGTGACATAATTACCACTGACGGAATAATCATCCGCAAAGATGGCCGTCGCACACAGCAGAAAGAGTGCGGCAATCGCAAATCTTAGGTTTTTCATCTTGTGTTTTATAGTTATCAGTTTGTTGAGTGCAAAGATAACGAAAAAAAATAATAGAAAAGTATCGTTGAAAGAAAAAGTCAATTATTGGATAAATAAGTATTAAAGAAGAACATTGTTACATTTTCTTTTTCTTCTTCCTGACACCAATGAAGACGGAACGACTATAAGATTTTCTTCATTCCGGGAATCATTCTGACGAGACTTGTCAGAAGGAAAGAAAGAATTGTGGTGACAATTCCGATGAAGAGGAATTTGCCTAAGGCGCCCATCCAAACGCCATCCACAGCATTCTGCAATATGATCATCAGTAACAGATGAAATATGTAGGCGCCATAGGATTGGGCTGCGCACCAACGCAAGAAACGGGATGTGACGTCTGCATATTCTCGAAAGAGCCATAATAAGCCGAAACTGATGAAGATGCACATTAGTGACTCGTAGATGCCAAACCATTGCCATACAAATGCGTCCCATGGACCACCATCACGCAAATAATTGCCAATTGCCAAAACAATGCCAATGAGCATAGCTGTGAACCCGACGCCATTACTCATTTTCTGTAGCCATTGAAATCTATAGGTAATGATGCCTAATACGAACATTATGACATACTGGAGATAATGGGCTGGCTCCAATGGTAGCGGAATGATTCCAAACGGCCATATCCAATGGTCTTGAGGACTAATTTGCCGGATAAAGAAACTTCCGATACCCATCAGCAAGGCAATACAAAACAGTAGAATGACAGTTGGTTTTGGACCATTCGTTTTGTTGACAGGTGACATCCGTTGACGAATCAGGGCATAGATAAGGCAGAAAAACAGAAGACTCTCAACGAACCACATGTGGCCGATTTCAATCTTTCCACTCAAAAGGGAGAGGGCGGCTCCCATAAAAAGCAATGGTATTCCTAAGCGTAGAAGTTTCTTATGTACAAATAATGTGGTTCCTTGCTTGTCAAAACTCCTTGGAACAAAATAACCGGAGATAAAAAAATACAATCCCATGAAGAACGCCGCATTGGTAGAAAAGAAATGCCAAATCCAAGGCATTACTTCTGCGGGATTTGAGGGTGTATAGGCCCATCCTCCTCCATCGCCATATGCCTGCCCCGCATGATGCATTATCACCAACAGTGTCAGACAAGTCTTCAGATTGTCGAGATAATAGAGTCGATGGTTCGTCGCTTCCATAGTATGATGATTGCATTCATGTGACACGTAATGGAGGCTTATCTTATTACTTTACAGCCTCATACCGAAGGAGGCGCGGGCGCGCCACTTGTTTTGGTTGATGGTTACCTTGTCATTATCGAAGAGGGAGTTGTTTACCGTCAGAGTGACGGCTGTAAAGTAGCGGGGTGAGAAGTTATAGACGACAGCTACCCTTTCATTGAAAAGTATATTGAATCGCATGTGTTTCGCTCTTTTGCGTTCGCCATTGACCGTGAAATTATTGCGGTTGTAAACCACGAAGGTGGGCAGCGTGGAGAGGTGTATGAGCCATTTCTTGCCTAATACTAGGTTGTAGCCATAACCGCCCCCGATACCGAAATGACCGAGGTAGATGCGTGTCTCAGGGGCATCAGGATTCTTCTCTTTCAATTGATCGGTCGTCTTGATGCTG
>CAMJAO010000126.1 GCA_946403615.1 uncultured Prevotellaceae bacterium | reverse complement strand
ATTACACAAAGAATAATCAGAAGAATAACCCGAACACTTTATCTAAGAATCCGTCCATCCACTGTGGGAATACCCAGAAGAACAGGATGATAACGACAAAGCCAATCCATCCACAAATCTTTGTGAACATGGGCGACGGTCTATTGCCGGTTATAATCTCGTAAAGCGCGAACACGATGGCTCCGCCGTCAAGCGGGTAAATGGGCAGAATGTTCAATATAGCCAATATCAGAGAATAAACTGCTATCGGCCAAAAAATGTGATAGCATTCTGTTGACATGTATGGCAAGGTGAAATAAAGAATGAGGAACGTGGTGATGTTGAACAGCACCCCCGCCGCAGAGATAAGCAGACGTTTCCATGCCTCTTTGTCTTCGATATATGGCGAGGGACCGTAGTTGTCATACTCTACTTCATCTGCTTCGCGAGATTTGAACACAGTGAGACCGCCCAGAGGAAGCGCCCCCAAACTCCATTTAATGCTTCGCCATGAACTGCCTTCATTATATTGTCTGGGCTTATAACTGATAAACGGGATGAAGAACACCTGCATTTCCTTAATGACGCATCCGAACATCTTGCCGAAAGTCACATGACCCATCTCATGTATGATGATGACGGCCGACAGACTGAGTATGTATTGCCAATCAGTAAAGATGTTCGTCCCCTGAAACATGACGAAACACATGGCCAACCCAATAAACAGGCTGGACAGATTGAAGGAGAACCCCTCTTGAGGCTCATCGTCATCTATATATCCGGACGATGGCGGTTCTGACTCCGTATAATTGTCAGACAGTTGCCCGTCTCGGTCTTCCATGGGCTCAGGGCCGTTCTCTGATGGAAAATTGTTTATCTCGTTCTCATTCATTAGAAGTCAGGAAATGCCAGTTTGTTTACTCCTTTTTCAATTCCGGATACTTGATGCGGGTGTGATAGATGGATTTCAGATTTTCGAGCAGCACCTGTTTCGCGGTGGCGATGTCGAGGAAGGTGATGGGACATTCCGAGAAATAGCCGGCATTCACCTGGTTGTCAATCAGGCGGTTGATGAGTTCGCTCAGACTTTCTTCCGTGTATTCGTTGAGTGAGCGCGATGCCGCCTCGACCGTGTCGGCCATCATCAGGATGGCTTGCTCACGGGTCATGGGGTTCGGTCCGGGATAGGTGAAAGCCTCCTCGTCAATCTCCTCATCTGGATGGTTGTTCTTGTATTTCACATAGAAGTATTTCACCACTCCTGTGCCGTGATGGCTGGTGATGAAATTCTTGATGATGTCGGGCAAATCGTATTGCTCAGCCAACCTGAGTCCTTCGCTCACGTGGTTGATGATGATGCTGGCACTCTCTTTCTCCGATAATTTCTCGTGGGGATTCACATTGGCCTGATTCTCAGTGAAGAACACAGGGTTGGCCATTTTGCCGATATCGTGGTAGAGGGCTCCGGTGCGCACCAGTTGGCTGTCGGCGTCCATCTTTTTAGCCATCTCTGCCGCCAGATTGGCCACAGTGAAAGAGTGTTGGAAAGTGCCGGGTGCCACCTCGCTCAGACGGCGGAGCAGGTTTTTGTTGGTGTCGGACAATTCGAGCAGGGTGATGCTTGATGTGAAACCGAACAATTTCTCCACGACAAACATCAGCGGAGAGGTCAAGAGCAAGAGGATGCCACTTACCACAAAGTGCATATACGGGCCACGGCTGGCGGGTAAGATGAATTTGTCGTGTATGAGCGAAAGGGCAAAAAGCATGATGAACGAACAAAGCACGGTCATGAAGGCGGCTTTGAACAGGTCGGAGCGTTTTGACATGTCGCGCAACGTGTATATGGCAGCCATGCCCGCTGTCATTTGCAGGATGATAAACTCCTCCTGCCGGTTGACGGCGAGGGCGCAGATCAGCACCATGGTGATGTGCGTGACAAAAGCGGTGCGCGTGTCAAGGAAGATGCTCACAAAGACAGCCACCATGGCGTAAGGCAATATGTACACGCTGAGCACCATATAGCGCATCATCAGAGAGGTGAGTATGGGGAAGAGCACGATGAGGGAGTAAAGCAGCATGATGTTGCGCAACTTGTTGAAATACTTCTTTCTGAAGAGGAGCAGATAGGCGGTGAATAGTGCAAGCAGGAGCATGATGTATATGCTCTGTCCTGCCAGTGGCTTCCACGACGACTGGCTGGTATCGTGCTTCGTCAGCGCATCCTTATAAGCGTTGATGGCCCGTGCTTTCTCTTCGGTCACTTTGATGCCGCGGTCAATAATCTGTTCGCCCAAACTCACTTTCCTTTCCAGCGTCGGCACGTTCTCTGCCTCGGCCAGGCCTTTTTCGTTGATTTCCGTCTCGTAAATCAGATTGGGCTTTAATTCGATGTACAGATTTGATATGGCGAGCGATGTCTCTTCCTGAGACTCAAGGGGGTGCCTGATGGTGTCGGCGGCAGCGTCGGCAGACAGCACCTCGCCGATGCTTTTGGTCGTGAATCCTTTGTCGTTGATGATGCGCACATGTTGATTCGAGTCGCGCAGCAGTGTATAAAAATCATCCTGTGAGATGACGCCTTTCTGATACACATCGTGGATTTTGCTCCTGACGAGATGTCGTATCTCAGGATTTGCGAGGTTGTCGGAGCGTTTTGACAGCGAGTCGATAACTATCTCTGCCATCTCCCGTTCAACCGAGGGGTTGAGTTTGAAAAACGGTTCGTATTCCTTTCGTTGTTTTGCTTTTTCCTGATTGATGTCATCGTCCGACTTTAATACGTCAAATTCAAATTCTGCGATTAGCATCTCGCCCATCCAGGGCTTGCCAATCTCAAAATTGAATATTCTGGCTTGTTTGCTGGGCAAAAGCCATACAATCAATGCAGTGCACACGATGATAAGCACAACGTGTGTACTGATATTGCGCCAGAAATGCTCATCTTGACTTTTGAATAATGGCATGTTAGTCTGTTGTTATGATTTGATTTTGCGAAAGTACGAAAAATAAATGACAAATCCAAATAAAAACGCTTTTTCTCTCGATTTGCTCCAAAAATGAATCAATTCTTCCTCTCCTCTAACAATATAAAAGAAAATAATGTTTTTTCAGAAGATTTTGTCCGCTTAAGGACTACATCGTGTATTGTCTTCGGTTTGAATATATATCTCATGCTCGAATATGAAAAAACTTTTTCATTTTGCTCACTAATTCGATATTTTGCAGTAATTTTTGATAAATTACACTGCACCTCAACAATAAAAAAGAAAAAAATGTTTTTTCATTTTGTATTGTCTTCGGTTTGCAGTAATTTTGCAGCAAATTATGCTTGATGGCATTTTATAATTAACGGCTATTTATCAATTGTCATGGAAGAAAGAAAAGTAAGAGTACGCTTCGCACCCAGTCCTACAGGACCTTTACATATCGGCGGCGTGCGCACGGCTTTATATAATTATCTCTTTGCAAAGCAACACGGAGGCGATTTCGTGTTCCGTATCGAAGACACTGATTCCACGCGTTTCGTGCCTGGCGCAGAAGAGTATATCATCGAGTCGTTCAGGTGGTTGGGCATCACTTTCGACGAGGGCGTGTCCTTCGGCGGAAAATACGGGCCTTATCGTCAGAGCGAGCGCCGCGACATCTATAAGAAATATGTGGAGCAACTTCTGGAGGCAGGAAAAGCCTATTATGCTTTTGACACCCCCGAGGAGTTGGAGGCCAAGCGCGCTGAGATACAGAATTTCCAATATGACGCCCGCACGCGTATGCAGATGCGCAACTCGCTCACCATGCCCAAGGATGAGGTAGATGCGCTGATTGCCGACGGCCGTCAATATGTGGTGCGTTTCAAAGTGGAGCCGGGTGTGGCTGTGCATGTGGATGATATTATCCGCGGCGATGTGCGCATCATGAGCGACATCCTCGACGATAAAGTGCTCTACAAGAGCGCCGACGAACTGCCTACCTACCATCTGGCGAATATCGTGGACGACCATCTCATGGAGATTACCCATGTGATTCGCGGTGAGGAATGGCTGCCCAGCGCACCGCTGCATGTGCTGCTCTATCAGGCGTTCGGTTGGGAGGATACCATGCCCCGGTTCGCACATCTGCCCTTGCTGCTAAAACCCGAGGGCAAAGGCAAACTGTCGAAGCGCGACGGTGACCGTCTCGGATTCCCGGTATTCCCGCTCGAATGGCATGACCCGAAGACGGGCGAGGTGTCGTCGGGATACCGCGAGAGCGGCTATTTCCCTGAGGCTGTGGTCAACTTCCTCGCACTGTTGGGATGGAACCCTGGCACCGAGCAGGAGGTGTTCACCCTTGATGAACTCGTGCAGGCGTTCGACCTGACGAAATGCTCAAAGGCGGGCGCACGTTTCGACTATCAGAAAGGCATCTGGTTCAACCATGAATATGTGCTGCACAAATCGGCTGAGGAAATAGCCAAGTTGTTTGCACCCTATGTGGTGGGCAACGGCGTTGACGAGTCGATGGAGCGCATCACACAGGTGACGGCGATGATGAAAGACCGCGTCAACTTCGTGCGTGAGTTGTGGCCTCTGTGCTCGTTCTTCTTCATCCCGCCAGTGGAATATGACGAGAAAACCGTACGCAAGCGCTGGAAGGAGGATTCCGCCCGTGTGATGGGCGAACTGGCTGAGGTGCTGCAAGGCATCGACGATTTCTCGGTCGAAGGACAGGAACCCGTAGTCATGGCATGGGTGGAGCAGAAAGGCTACAAACTGGGCGACGTGATGAACGCCTTCCGTCTGGCGCTTGTCGGCATCGGCAAAGGCCCCGGCATGTTCGATATCTCGGCCTTCCTCGGCAAACAAGAGACCATCAACCGTCTGCACCGCGCCATCGAGGTGCTGGGATAAGGGGAGAACCTCCCCCGGTCTTCCTCCGAAGGAATGGGGAAACCTCTTGGGGTTGAGTTCGTTACACTCTGTTATTGCAGTATGCTCCCTCCTTAGTGAGGGCTTGGGGTGGATTTCTTTCAACCATCATTACACATACGTTCATGTACAACATCATTTTATATCTCTATCTCGCAGGTGTCGCCATCTACAGCCTCTTCAATAAGAAGGTGCGTAAGATGTGGCGGGGCGAACGGGCTGCCGTGGCTTACCTGAAAGAGAATGTCGATCAAAAGGCTGAGTATGTGTGGTTTCACGCCGCCTCGCTGGGCGAGTTCGAACAGGGGCGGCCCATCATGGAGCGCTTGCGCAAAGAGCATCCCGAATATAAAATTCTGCTGACGTTTTTTTCGCCCTCGGGTTATGAGGTGCGGAAAAACTACGAGGGAGCCGACCTCATCTGTTACCTGCCGCTTGACACACCGACCAATGCGCGCCGTTTCCTGCGCACTATCCGGCCCGTCAAGGCTTTCTTCATCAAATACGAGTTCTGGTACAATTATCTCCATATCCTCAAGCATCGCAATGTGCCTGTTTATAGCGTGTCGAGCATCTTCCGTCCGGGACAGATTTTCTTCCGCTGGTACGGCAGGCAATATTCCCGCGTGTTGAAATGTTTCACATGGTTCTTCGTGCAAAACGAGACGAGCCGTGAGTTGCTCCATTCAATAGGCATTGATAATGTGACCATCACGGGCGACACCCGTTTCGACCGTGTGTTGGAAATCAAAGACCAGGCCAAGCAGTTGCCTGTCGTCAGCATTTTCTGCGAGTATAATATCTCTGACAATCCCGATGATGATATCATCACTGCTTATGCAGGAAGCACACCGCCGGAAGGTGTGTTCGTGGCGGGCTCGTCATGGCCGCCCGATGAGGATATCTTCATCCGCTATTTCCTTGAGCGCAAACTCTTGGGCCGCGGCAAGTGGAAACTGATTATCGCGCCCCATGTCATCGACGAGAGCCATCTGCAGCAGATTGAGCAAAAATTAGAGGGCTGCAACGTGGTGAGATATACAAAAGCCACTACAGACATCAGCATCCAGCGGGCCGACGTGCTCATCATCGACTGTTTTGGGTTGCTCAGCAGCATCTACCGCTACGGCACGGTGTCATATGTGGGTGGCGGATTCGGCGTGGGCATCCACAATGTGCTGGAGGCGGCCGTATGGGGCATTCCCGTGCTGTTCGGTCCCAACAACCAGCGTTTCCACGAGGCGCAGGGTCTGTTGAAAGGCGTGGGCGGTTTCGAGGTGTCCGACTACGAGTCATTTACCCAATTGATGGACCGCTTCGCACAGGACAAAGACTATCTTGCCGCAGCAGGCAAGAACGCCGGTCAATACGTCACCGAAAACGCCGGTGCCACCAGGAAAGTTCTTGAGAGTATCGGATAATCGTGATTGCCAAATTACAATCCATTTCTGAAAGCGCCTTTTGGAGCATTATTATTCCGATTTCTTTCCTAAATCTAAAATTCAACATTCATAATCGCGAAGAGACCATTCAACATTCTAAATATAACATTCAATATTCCGTATGGCCATCATAAAATCAGTAAAAGGTTTGACCCCGAAATGGGGCCGCGAGTGTTATTTCAGCGAAAATGCCGCCATCGTGGGCGAAGTGACCATGGGCGACGAGTGCTCGGTGTGGTTCA
>CAMJAO010000125.1 GCA_946403615.1 uncultured Prevotellaceae bacterium | reverse complement strand
GGAAGTTAAAGAAGTTAAGGAAGTTATCGCTCACTGCGTTCGCTCGGAAGTTAAAAGGACATTAGTCTCTTGATGGTAAGGCCGTTAAAGTCCTTAAGGACCTTAAAAACCTTACTAACCTCAAATCTCAAATCTCAAATCTCAAATCTCAAACCTCAAATCTCACAGGAGGAAGCTCTAAATGCTCTATGTACACTGGATCATATTCGTCATTTATGCGGTGGTAACCTTGGGTACTATCATTGCCATGCTGATGGACAACCGTCAGCCGGCGAAGGCGTTGGTCTGGTTGTTGGCGTTGGTGTTTCTGCCGGTTATCGGAGTCATCCTCTATTTCTTTTTCGGACAGAACACCCGCCGCGAACGATATATCAGCAAACAGAGCCTGGACCAGTTGACCCACCGCTCGATGCTGGGTTTTGTAGAGCAGCGCAGTTTGCAGTTGCCCGAGGAATATCGCAATCTCATCCGTCTGTTTGCAAGCAACGGGTGGTCGCTGCCCTTCAAAAACAACGAGGTGGATATCTATACCGACGGTTATGAGTTCTTCCCCGCATTGTTGAGCGAGATAGCGAAGGCCAAACACCATATCCATATCGACACCTATATCTTCGAGGATGACCCGCTGGGCTACCTGGTCAGCGACGCGCTCATCACCAAAGCCGATGAGGGAGTCGAGGTGCGTGTCATCTACGATGATGTGGGGTGCTGGAAGGTACCGTCGGCTTTCTTTGAGCGGATGCGTGAGGCGGGTATCGACGTGCACGCGTTCATGCCTGTCAAATTCCCTGCGTTTACAAGCAAGGTGAATTACCGTAATCACCGCAAACTGTGCGTCATCGACGGCAAGGTGGGGTTTATCGGCGGCATGAATATCGCCCAGCGCTATGTGAAAGGCACGAAAGTGCAGCCGTGGCGCGACACCCATCTGCGCATCCGGGGCGGCGCGGTCTATGGCATACAGTGCGCCTTCCTCGTAGATTGGTATTTCGTGGACCGCACACTCATCTCCGACCGGTCGTTCTATCCGGAGGTTGACAGCGGTATCGTGAACAACTGCTTGGCGCAGATCGTTACCAGCAACCCCACGAGCGAATCGCCGGAGATGATGCATGGCTATGTGAGCATCCTGCACAATGCGAAGAAATACGTGTATATGTCCACACCCTATTTCCTGCCCACCGAGACGGTGCTTTTCGCCATGCGCTCATGTGCCCAGTCGGGTGTGGATGTGCGACTGATGATACCCATGAAAGCCGATGCCAAGGTGGTGAAGTGGGCCAGCCGTTCGTTTTTGATGCAAGCGGCCGACGACGGGGTGAAGATCTATTTATATAAGGAGGGATTCAACCACTCGAAATTGTTGATATGCGACGACAGCCTGTGTTCGTGCGGTTCGACGAACATTGACTTTCGCAGTTTTGAGAATAATTTCGAGTCGAATGTGTTTTTCTATGACCAGACGATGGCGCTGCGGTTGAAAAAGGTGTTTGAGGATGACATGCGCTGTTCAGTGCCTCTCGAAGAGGTGAAAGAAATCAAGGAGCGCAGTTTCCTCAAACGTCTGTGGGAGTCGTTTGTTCGTCTGTTTGCACCGATGCTCTAAACAGCGAGAAATTGACACTTCCGTACGCACGATGCTCTATGAAATGCGGGTCGGCGCTGAAATCATTGCGCTTTCCGTGCTCAAATACCAGAATACCGTCTTCTTTTAATAACCCGCGCTCGAAGATGAGCGACGGGATGCTTTCCAACTGCTCTAAGGCATAGGGCGGATCGGCAAAGATAAGGTCGAATTGCTGGCGGCAAGAGCGGAGAAAACGGAACACGTCGCCACGGATGAGCGTCACATCGTCGGTGCCCAGCTTTTGCAGGCATTGGCGGATAAAGGCACAGTGGTCGCGGTCGGCCTCGACGCTGATGACCCGGCTGCAACCGCGTGAGAGCATTTCCAGTGAGATGCTGCCCGTTCCGGCAAAAAGGTCCAAAGCAGTGATTCCTTCGAAATCGATGTGACCATTGAGCACATTGAAAATGTTCTCTTTGGCGAAATCGGTCGTGGGCCGCGCCTTAAACGAGCGTGGCACATCGAAATGACGACCTTTGTATTTTCCGGTAATGATGCGCATGGTTTTGGAGTTAAAAAAGGGAGTGTAGGAGTTTAGGAGTGAAGGAGTGTAGATAATAGTTTGCTATCGAAGGTTTAGGGTAGAGGGTTTAGGTTTTAGTGCTCTAAGCACATCTCTTACTTCTTGCTTCTTGCCTCTTGCTTCTTGCCTCTTGCCTCTAATGTGTCCTCTTGACACTATCTACGCCCCTCGCCCTTTGGAGAGGGGTTGGGGGTGAGGCTTAACCTCTACTAATAAGTTCCACGTCATAAGGTATATCCTCGTCATTGGGGCGGATGACACTGACATTTCTCAGGAAATGGCGCAGACGTTCGGCTAGCCATTCCTCATGGGGAATTTCCCCGACCAGCCGCAATTCGTCGGTCTCGGCGTTCAGTCCGGCTTGGCGCCAAACATAGAGCAGGTAATAGAGCGAGTCGTATTCTTCGGCGGTCAGGAATGTGTTGTAAAACTTCACGCGGTTTTGCCAACTGTAGAACATCTCCACTTGTTTGTCGTGGAAATAAGCAAACAGTTTCTTGCGTTGTCCGTTGTTGGCTTCGATACGCAAATGCCGCCATACCGGCAGACTGACTGGCTGGAAATGGATGTCGGTGAAATGGTCCTCGACCACAGTCTTCAGGTCTTTTTGCAATGCAAAGACCGCCACGCTATACAGTTCGGCGATGATGACGTGAGCGACGTCTTCATCGTCATGCCCCAGGAAGGTGTGGTGATAGAGCACGGGAGCCTCTTCCTCCTGGAACTCATCGAGCGGCACCAACAACACGGGACTGTTGACCATCACTTCCACATGGTCGTAATGGCGTGACAATAGCGGCGACGACTTGAACGCCTCGCGCAGATTGGCTGCGGAAGAGATGCCGTTGCGCAGATGAAACGGCTCGTATTCTATCTTGTCCGCCTCGTCGTAATGGGCGGTGGCAAATGCCATGGATTGTTCGCTGATGCGGATGATAAGTTGTTTCATTGTTCTTTTGAGTTTAGGAGGTTAGGGAGATAAGGAGAAGGAGTTTAGAAATATAGGAGTTTAGAAGTGTAGACATTGGTTTGCTTATTGTCTTTTATTACTCTTCCCTAAAGGGATGCGCGATTGGAGTATTGTCTTTAACTTCCTTAACTTCTTTGTTAATCCTATTCCCAATTTCCGCTGTTGCCGTTGTCTTGGGTCAGGTCGCCGATTTTCAGTCCCGGGTATCGGCCTGCCGCATCGGCCGCCTCGGTCAGATTGCCGATGCTGTTTTCGTCAAGTCCTTTGAGGTATTGATGATAGAGCGCACCGCACTGCATGAGTGGGACAACCTTGCCGGAACGTGTGATGGCCGCCGAGGCAGCCAGGTCAAACGGCTCACCGTCGGAGTAGGGGACATATTGCAGCGAGTCGGCCAGATAGCCGCCTTGAATAAGCGTGGCGAAGTCGGGCGCATATTCCCCTTGTGCCTGCAGATAGCGCTCCTCGGCTTGGCGTATCTTTAGCAACCGCTCTTTCACAACAGTTTCGCGCTCCTCACATTTCCGCTGAAACCGCAGGGGGCGGCTCACACTCCAAATACATGCCGCCGCCAATGCCACGACACATGCTATCAGGATATGATTGCGCTTAATTCTCACGCGAATAGTTGCTGAAGTGAAAAAATATGATTACTTTTGTCAACCGTTGCACGGCTATTCCTCTGCAAAAGTACGCATAAGCAAGTAAAAACCCAAATTTATTTGCGGTTTTTCGAACGAGCGCACTTTCGGCGCAGCCAAAAGTCGCGACGGTGAACCCAAATTTATTTGCGGTTTTTCGCTTCCTTATCATTACTATTGCCCTTAACTTCTTTAACTTCCAATAAAAAATGATTTCTCAAGAATTGAAATACCAGATATTACATGCCTTTGCTTTCGAGCCGACGCCAGAGCAGGATGCGGCCATCCGGACGTTCTGCGACTTCCTCATCGACCGCGACCCCATGGCCGTGATGGTGATGCGAGGCAGTGCCGGTACGGGTAAGACAGCATTGGCCAGTGCCATTGTGCGGGCCTTGACCACACTGAAACAGCAGTTGCTGCTCTTGGCTCCCACGGGTCGCGCGGCGAAAGTCTTCTCGCTCAATAGCGGTCACGATGCCTATACCATCCATCGGCGCATCTACCGGCAAGAGACGTTTACGGGCGAGATGACAGGGTTTCAACTCAATTTCAACCAATATCACGATATGTTGGTGATGGTCGATGAGGCGTCGATGATAGCCAATGATTCTTATGGCGAGGCGGCTTTTGGCAGTGGGCGGTTGCTCGACGACTTGGTCAAATATGTCTATAGTGGTCAGAACTGCCGCTTGATGCTGATTGGCGACCGTGCGCAATTGCCGCCCGTAGGCGAAGAGGAGTCGCCTGCCTTGTTGGCAGATGTCTTGCGCGGCTATGGGCTGAAAGTTTATGAGTGCGACCTCAATCAGGTGTTGCGCCAGTCTGAACAGTCGGGCATTCTCTACAACGCCACCGTTGTGCGCCAAATGATTACCCGTGACGAGATGACACAGTTGCCGCAAATCCGTTTTCAGGGTTTTCCGGATATCCGCATGGTGCCGGGCGATGAACTGATAGAGTCGCTCAACAGCAGTTACAGCCGTGTTGGCATGGACGAGACCATCGTCATCACCCGCAGCAATAAACGCGCCAACATCTACAACCACGGCATACGCAACACCGTGCTCGGGCGCGAGGAGCAACTGTCTACGGGCGACAGTCTGATGGTGGTGCGCAACAACTATTACTGGTCGGAGCAGGAGAAAGCGCCTTTCCCGTTCATCGCCAATGGCGACCGTATGCGGGTGCTGCGTGTGCGCCATCAACGCGAACTTTACGGCTTTCATTTCGCCGACGCCATCCTCTCATTCCCTGATTACGACGATTATGAATTGTCATGCACGGTGATGCTCGACACCCTCACCACCGAGGCACCCGCATTGACCCGTGAACAAAACGACCAGTTGTTTGCCGCTGTGCAGGAGGATTATGCCGATGTGGCGCAGAAAGCCGAGCGGATGAAGAAAATTCGTGACGACAGTTATTACAATGCCTTGCAAATCAAGTTCGCCTATGCTGTGACTTGTCATAAGGCGCAGGGCGGACAGTGGGAGCATGTGTATGTCGATCAGGGTTATATGACCGACGACATGCTTACCAACGACTACATCCATTGGCTGTATACAGCCTTCACCCGGGCTACCGACACTCTCTTCCTCGTCAACTGGCCTAAGACGCAGACGGAAAGTTAAGACGGAAAGACTCCCATATCTCGTATCTTGTATTTCACTTTTCGTATTTCCATTTCTACCTTTCGTTGAAAAAAACTGAAAAAAAAGGATGGAATGTAAGTTTTTTCGAATTATTTGTTTATTTTTGCCAAAGAATCGTTTCAACCATTAAAAACATCGTTATCATGAAGAAATTCAAGACATTAGTAGTAGCAGCGGCAACTGTGGTGTTGTCTGCTTGCGGAGGTGGTGATATCCTGACCGGTGTGCTGGGCGGACTCGCCGGCACCGATGGTAATGCCGCATCAGGCCTCGGCAATGTAATCATGTCAGTCTTAGGTGCCAATAAAGTGAGTGAGGCCGGTCTGGTCGGTTCATGGCGCTATACCAATCCGGGCGTGGCTTTCACCAGCAGCAATGTGCTGGCACAGGCAGGTGGTGAAGTCGTGGCTCAGGAGATTGAGAAAAAACTGCTTGGCGTGTACAACAGTGTAGGCATTAAGTCGTCGAACACCTATTTCACTTTTGCCCAGAACAAACAGTTTGAAGGCAAACTGCTCGGTACAGGTCTCTCCGGCACTTATACCTATGATCCCTCTTCAGGTGTTATCAACATGAAGACGGCTCTGCTCGGCATCAACATCAATGGTTACATTACCGGCTCTACCACTGGCATCTCACTGCTCTTCGAGGGTAAGAAACTGCTCTCCCTGCTCCAGACAGTGGCTGCGCTCAGCGGCAACAGCACATTGGGTGCCATCGGCGACCTGAGCACCAACTACAGTGGTCTGCGCATGGGATTTGACATGAGCCGCTAATAAACACGAATTATTGGGACTACGAATTTCACCTATTGAATGAATTAGGGGAATCTGGTGAACACCAAACCCTAAATATTCAAGACTACGAATTTCACGAATTAGACGAATTAATTCCTGACAATCAGGTAATTATATGATTCGTTTAATTCGTGAAATTCGTTGTTATGGTTTAGTGCTGAGGGTTTAGGATTTAATATTCTCCCGGCTTTAATTCGCTCAGTTCTGGACGGGCGGGCACGGAGGCACCACTCCTACAAGGTGGTTGTGGTTTAGGGTTTAGTGTTCTAACTCTACTTAATTCGTTTCATTCGTGAAATTCGTCGTGGTGAAATAAAAAGAAGTTTTAGGGTCCTAACCCTATCAAATTCGTTTCATTCGCGTAATTCGTAGTTCGTAGATTAGAGAAATCCGTGTTCGG
>CAMJAO010000124.1 GCA_946403615.1 uncultured Prevotellaceae bacterium | reverse complement strand
ATCAACGTGACTGGACTGAACATCTCATCACCAGATTATCGCATACAGATACAGTCAGACCTGGCGTGGAGAAACACAGACACACCTTCATGGGACGCAAATATATCTCAGTCTTCATTCCATGCCGGAAGCACCTTGGAGATGTTGCGTGATATGGGTATGAAAGCAACGCTTCCCGTAGAAATAGAGAAATTAGGCACCACCTCTTTTCAAGGCGAACTCCACTCCGCACCAGGTCGTTTCAACGGAGACGGTCTTCTGGAGACAGACGCAGGAACAGCAGATATCATGTTTGAACATGACGGAACGTGCTTTTCCTCGCATGTCAAAACCGAATCTTTCGACATGACCGGACTGATAGCCGATATTCCACTGGGAGTTGTGGCAGCCGACGTTCAGTTAAACGGATCGTGGCCAGTCAGTCAAGATATGTCATTGACTGCTAATGGAACAATCAACCGTTTGGATTACGACGGGCATCAGTTCCAAAATGTGGATATCGACGGAACCTATCAACACCAAAGATTTGAGGGTATGCTGTCGATGGAATCACCCGACGGCGATATCTCATTTGACGGCACAGTAAACATGAATGGTCAACCATTGACAGCCAAAATGGAAGCGCAAGTACGTCATTTCTCGCCTGCAGCCTTTGGCCTGAACGCTCAATTGCCTGGTCATTCATATGACTTCGATGTTACTGCCGATGTCAAAGGCAACCACCTGAAAGACCTCTCCGGTACGGCAGACATCAGAAATTTCACGATGAAAACGGCCGACTCGGAATTCTCGTTTCAGAACTTCTCATTATACGCTAATCACGAAGGCGGAACAGATGTACTACGATTGAGAAGTGATTTCGCCAATATTGACGCTGAAGGCCGATTTGATCCGACAACACTGTCGCAAAGCATGGCCCATATCATCGGCGACCAACTGCCCGCTTCACCTTTCAAGAAATCCTCTGCTGTGACTACTCCTCAAAACGAGTTGACTTTGAGTGCTGATGTATTTGAATCCGGATGGCTTAAGCATTTGTTTAATATACCAATAGATATTATTGAGCCGCTGCATCTTACAGGCAGCATTAGCGACAGAAATAAGACAATCGACTTTTATTGCGATGCCCCAGATATCGCATACAACGGCAAAAGATACACCGACGGTAATTTAGACATGCGTACTAAATCGGACACATTGTTTGCCGATATGCGTGTGAAACAGTTGAAAGACAATGGTAAGACATTGGATTTAGGCATCCATGCCACAGCGTCGAACAACGATGTGCGCTCACAACTGGAATTCAATGACCATGGCGGCGCGAGGGGTCTGGAAGGCGAGTTGGACGCAAACACACAGTTTTTCCAAAACGAGTCCGGTCAATGGACTGCTCATGTGAAAGTACACGAATCAGATATTCATATCGGCAAAACCTCGTGGACAATTCAGCCGTCAGATATCGTCTATTCAAAGGAGCAGTTGATTATCGACCATTTTACCCTACAAAACAATGAGCAGCATATCAGCGTCGGCGGCATTATCCGCCCACAACATCAAGACACGATCATGGTCGATATGAAAGACGTGGATTTGGAATATATGTCAAGCGTGCTCAATGTCAAGAATGTGGAATTCGGCGGCAGCGCCACCGGCATCGGCTATATCACATCAGTCTATGAGAATCCGACGGCCAAAATGGATCTGTATGTGGACCGTTTCACTTTTTCCGGCGGCACATTCGGAAATTTAGACACAGAAATCTCATGGAAGAAATCAGACAACAAACTTTGCTTTGACGCCTTCGCCGATAACGGGCCCAGTTCGAATACGAAGATAGACGGAGACATCAATCTGGCGGCATCGGCCCTCAACCTTGACATCAAAGCCAACGGCACCAAAATTGATTTCTTGGAAAAATACTGCGGGAGTTTCATGCGCGATGTTGAAGCACAGATTTACGGACGGGTGAAATTGATAGGCACATTGAAAGAACCCAATCTCGAAGGACGTGTAGTGGCACGGGGTGACGTAGGCGTCAAACCGCTATACACCACCTATACAATGAAGAATGACACCATCACGCTGACCCCAGACCACATCTATTTCAATAATGACACACTGACCGACAAAAATGGCCATATGGCCCTGCTTAACGGCGCAGTGAACCATAATCATTTAGGGCGTTGGACCTTTGACCTGAATGTACATGCCGACAATCTTCTGGCATATGATCATCAAGATTTTGAAGGCAGTACCTTCTGCGGCACAGTTTATGGCACCGGCGACTGTCAGATAACAGGACGAAGCGGCGAGGTGGTGATAGACATCAATGCGACGCCCGAGAAAAACACGGTATTCTATTACAACGTGTCAAGTCCTGATGCGCTCAAGAAACAAGAATTTATCCATTGGAACGATGTCACCGAAGAACGCAAGGCATTTACCACACGCGATGTCATTCCAGAAGGTTACGAAGAAAAGGATGAGGAGCCAACATATAATATGCACTCCAATCTTCACATGAACATGCTCATCAACGCCACACCCGATGCCACTTTACGGTTGCTGATGAACGCCGAAAGCGGTGACTATATCGCCCTTAACGGCAGCGGTGTGTTGAAAGCCAACTATTTTAACAAGGGGGGATTCAACATCTATGGTAATTATGAAATAGAGGGCGGAACATATAAGATGACCATCCAAAACCTCATCAAGAAAGAATTCCAATTCCAGCCGGGCGGAACCATCTCTTTCGGCGGAGACCCATACGAAGCCCCACTTGACCTGAAAGCGATGTATACAGTGAACGGTGTGTCGTTGTCAGACTTGAGCATCGGCAATCGTTTCACGTCGAATAACATCCGTGTAAACTGTCTGATGAACATCAAGGGAACAGCCAATACGCCCTCGGTAGATTTTGACATGGAGATGCCCACTATCAGCAGCGATGCGCAACAAATGGTCAGAAGTCTGATTAACAGCGAAGAGGAACTCAACCAGCAAGTGATTTATCTGCTGACCATTGGCCGTTTCTACGCACAAGACAATACCACGATGAACGAAGGCGCACAGAGCCAGACCAGCCTGGCAATGCAGAGTCTGCTGAGCGGGACCATCAGCCAACAGATCAACTCCGTATTGAACAGCTTCATCAACAATAATAATTGGAATTTCGGCGCTAACATCTCCACTGGCGATGAAGGTTGGAACAACGCTGAATATGAAGGAATGTTGAGCGGAAGACTTCTGAACAACCGTCTATTAATTAACGGGCAGTTCGGCTACCGGGACAATGCCAACGCGACAACCAGTTTTATTGGTGATTTTGATGTGCGCTACTTGCTCTTCCCCAACGGCAATTTGGCTGTCAGGGTATATAATCAGACCAACGACCGGTATTTTACGAAAAACAGCCTCAACACACAAGGATTGGGACTTATCATGAAAAAAGATTTCAACGGTTGGCGAGACTTGTTTGGCCGCAAACCGAAGAAAGCCCCACCCCAACCTACCAAAAACAAATGACAATCATGTTGAAAAAATGCTTTCTATTTCTCCTATTCATGACTAGTATCCCACTTATGGCACAAGAAGACATCAAAATAAAGATTATCGAGACAAGTGACGTACATGGCTGTTTCTTTCCCTTCGATTTTATCAATAGGACACCCATGAAAGGCACACTTTCGAGAGTCTTCTCATACGTACAGGAACAATGTCTGAAATACAAGGGAAACGTCATATTATTAGACAACGGCGATATACTGCAAGGACAACCATCATGCTATTATTGTAATTTCGTCAAGCCTGAACTGGAAAATGTGGCGGCATCGGTCGTCAACTACATGGGTTATGACGCGCAAACCATCGGCAACCATGACATAGAAACCGGGCACGCCGTATATGATAAATGGATTGGTGAGGTGGATTGTCCCGTGTTAGGTGCAAATGTCATCGACACGACTACAGGCCAACCGTACTTGACGCCCTACACCATCATCGAACGCTCCGGTATCCGTATTGCAGTGATAGGTTTGTTGACAGCCGCCATACCCAACTGGTTGCATGAAGACTTGTGGAGCGGCCTGCGTTTTGAAGAAATGGTCGTTTCAGCAAAGAAATGGGTTAAAACGGTCAAAGAAACTGAACATCCTGACCTGATAATAGGTCTGTTTCACTCTGGTAAGGAAGGCGGCATTACTACGGACGATTATGAGGAAGACGCCTCATTTCGCGTGGCAAAAGAAGTTGACGGATTCGACATCATATTCTATGGCCACGACCACACAACACACAAAGATTTGTGTGAAGGGCCAGGGGGAAGACAGGTGCTTTGCTTAGACCCTTCGTGCAACGCCATCCAAGTGGCAGAGGCGGAAGTAGTATTCGATGCTGCCACCAAACGACTAAAGGACATCAAAGGCGCAATTCGTCCAGTTGTCACTTATCCGCCAGACAAAGCGTATATTCAGCATTTCCAGCCAGTGATTGACAGTATCAACGCATACGTCAACCGCCGCATTGGCAGCATCAAACATACCATCTATTCAAGAGACTGCTATTTCGGCAACGCACCCTTCACCGACCTCATTCATGATTTACAGTTGACATTAACAGGAGCGGATGTGTCCTTTAATGCTCCACTGACGTTTGACATTAGCATCAAAGAGGGCGACATACATGTCAGCGACCTGTTTAACCTCTATAAATATGAGAATCAGATATACGCCATGCGAATGACAGGCAGAGAAATCCGTGACCATCTCGAAATGAGTTATGATTTATGGGTCAACACGATGACATCGCCCGATGACCATATCATGCTGTTGCAAGACGGTCCATCTGATGACAAGCAACGTTTTGCGTTCAAGAATTTAGCTTTCAATTTCGACAGTGCCGCCGGAATCGACTATGAGGTGGATGTGACCAAACCTGACGGAGAGAAAGTGCGCATTCTGCGAATGTCAAACGGCGAGCCATTTGACATGGACAAATGGTATCAAGTGGCCATGAACAGCTATCGAGGCAATGGCGGCGGCGAACTACTCACCAAAGGGGCTGGAATACCACTTGAGGAGCTGAAAAACCGCATCATATTCCGGAGCGAGAAAGACCAGCGGCACTATTTGAAAGAATGGATTGAGAAACAACAGTTCATCGACCCTCAGGCGCATGACAACTGGCATTTTGTACCTGAATCATGGACAAAAGCCGCCATTGAAAGAGACAAAAAACTGATTTTCGGAGAATAAACGACATAAAAATGAAAAAATACTGGTTTGTTTTTTGCCATACAGAACTGCTGTTGGAAAAACATCCTGACGGCACTTATGCTATTCCTCATCAGGAGGAACCGCCCGTCAAAACACATCCCTGGACTAAGATTCATAATATCACCCCTGCATTCCCAGACGGGGAAGTGAAGACTTTTGAGACAGAACCACCGCTTGACTGTCCCGGGTATGTGACCATGCCGCTACGCACATCTTACCAGTACCTTTCCATGGAAGAATACCTGAAAGCGGGAAAGTGTCAGGAAATCCTTTATTGGGACGTGAACACAAAGTATTGTGGAGTCTGCGGCGGACTGATGCGTATGCACACGGATATCTCCAAACGTTGTGAGCAATGCGGCAAGGAGGTTTGGCCACAATTGGCTACGGCAATCATTTGCTTGATAGAACGCGGAGACGAAGTGTTGCTGTTGCGTGCCAATAATTTCAGAAAGAAATTCTTCGGACTGGTTGCCGGCTTTGTGGAGACCGGCGAGACCTTAGAAGAAGCCGTGGCAAGGGAAGCGATGGAAGAGACCGGCATCCGTGTGAAAAACATCCGTTATTACGCCAGCCAGCCATGGCCCTACCCTTGCGGTCTGATGGTTGGGTTTTATGCAGAGTATGACGGCGGAGAAATCAAACTGCAAGAGTCGGAAATAGCCGACGGAGGATGGTTTCATTACCAATCATTGCCCCAAATACCCGAGAAATTGTCAATAGCGCGAAAACTGATAGACCATTGGCTGGAAGGTAAGAAGGGCAACGATTAAACCTGTTGTAGAAATATCACCTACACTGCTTGAGCAAATCTGCAATTTCAGCGTGTGTAATGCCAAGCGAGAGCGCACGTTGTAAATCTTCTCGTGCCTCACGTTTGCGTCCCAAAGAAATACGCACTTCAGCCCTGGAAATGAGATAATCTGCATTGGAAGGGTCTAAACGGATGGCTTCGCCGAAGTCAAATTCTGCCAAATCGGGCATATTGCGCTCCAACTCCATCCCGGCCCGTGCCGCATAGGCGACAGGGTTAGCGGGATAAAGTTCCACCAATTGGTTTATCTGATCCATCGCCATTGTAACGCGTTTGTCCTTTTGGTTAAGAAGGGCCAATCCGAGCAAGGCCTCGAAATTGTCAGGTATTCTCTTGAGCACCGCCTCATAGTCGGCACGGGCGAACTGATGCCGCCCTATCCGCTCATAAGCGTATGCACGATAGCGTAAAGCAGTCAGATTACCTTCTTCCAATTTTAGGACTGTAGAATACTCATCAATTGCATATTGCCATTGTTCCAACTGCATGTTGAGCGATGCTTTCCGCAACCTCATATCAATATCATTTTGATTGTAATCGAGTTGGCGAATCAACAGCGACAACGA
>CAMJAO010000123.1 GCA_946403615.1 uncultured Prevotellaceae bacterium | reverse complement strand
CATCTTATAGTTTTCTATCATTCAATACTTTACGCAATCTGAATAAAGTGAAAAAACACTTTTTTATTATTTAGACAATTTCTAAATTAGCAACAATTTTCCGCTTTAAAAAGTTTTAAGAAAACGCAAATTCATCGACAAGTTTTCATGGACATAAAAGGGATTTACACCCCCTACTCCACTACCGGTGTTTATAGTTTTCAGGCTGCAAATATAATCAATTTTATTGGATTATTGGGGGTGAGTTTGTGAGTTTTTCTATTATATTATAGGTTAGGGTAAAGGGAACAGGGCTTAGAGGAGTTAAGGAGTCGAGAGTAGGGACATAGTTTATCTATGTCAGATGAATAATAGACGGATTACATAAAGCATATCCCAACATCGCGGTGTGGATATACGTAAAAAGCATATCCCAACAAAACCTTCGACAGGAACGGTTTATTTGTCTTTCCTTCCGAAGAGAGAGAAGTGGACGTAACGTTTGGGGTGCTCGCGCAGATTGACCAGGAGCGAGTCGGCGTGCGCCATGGTGGCATTGAGGTTGTTGTAGAGCGACTGGTCGGACATGAGCAGACCGAGCGACCCCTCATTGCTGTTGAGTTTCTCTGCAAACTGTTTCAGGTTTCCCATGGTCGATTCCAGTTCGCCTAGTGTAGCTTCAAAATCGAGTTTGGCCAAGTTGTCGGCCACTTTCCCTGCGTTGGCAGCCACCTGCTGTGTGTTGTCGAGCACACCCCCGGCCTTGTCCATGAGTTGGGGCACCTTGCCGTTGACCTGTGCCATGAGCGTTTGCAATTCAGCGGTAGATTGCTTCATGTTGCCTGTCACATCATAGATATTGTGCAATGATCCGGCGATGTGCGGGTCAGCCAGCAATGTGTTGACCGACACGAGAATGGAATCGACCTTTGGCAGCAGGTTCATCACCTGAGGGATGATTTCCTTGATTTTCCCCATAGCCCCGGCATTGATGGAACCGTCGATGAATCCCTCAGGCTGCACGAGCTGCTTGCTGTCGGAGAAGACGAGTTCAACCTGCACATTTCCGAGCAGGTCAGATGATATCTCAGCCGTTGTTCCAACGGGTATCTGCAGATCTTTGTGCAACCCCACCTCGGCGACGATGCCTCCCTTACGCGAATAGTCGTAGTCGATGGATTTGACCGTTCCCACCTTGAAACCGTCAGCCATGACAGGACACGAAGGGGACAATCCGTTCACTTTATCGAATTTGACAAAGAATGTGTTGTCAGACGAGAACATACTGACACCTTTGAGAAAACTCATGCCAAAATAGAGTATCACCAACCCGATGATGGCCACAAGTGCTATCTTAATTTCTTTGGAGAAAGATTTCATTATTTACCGAATTTGTTTTTGTATTTTAAGAAGGCATTGAAAATGCCACGAGCCAGCCGGTCCTGTCCTTCTGAAGAGATGAGATATCGCTCTTCGTCGGGTGTGGAGATGAACCCCAGTTCAATAAGGCAACTGGGCATGGATGTGGCCCTGAGCACGAGGAATCCCGCCTGATGTACGCCTTTGTTGGCTCTGCCTACATAGGAAACGGCCTCGTTTTGTATGAGTTTGGCCAGTTCTACGCTGTTGGCCATGTTGTTATCCTGCATGAGTTCGAACATGATGTAACTCTCCGCCGAATTGGGGTCGAATCCAGCATATCGCTGTCTGTAGTCTTTCTCGTAGAGGATGACGGAGTTTTCACGTTTAGCCACCTCAAGGTTGTCGGCAGCGCGGTGCATACCGAGTGTATAGGTCTCAAATCCTCTTGCTATTTTACCTGCAGGCAGTGCGTTGGTGTGTACGGAGATGAAGAGGTCGGCTTTATTTCTGTTGGCGATAGCAGCCCTCTCATTCAGGGGAATGAAGACATCGGTCTTGCGTGTGTAGATGACTTTCACGTCGGGGCAGTTGCTCTCGACATACCTTCCAAAGGCGAGTGCCACCTTGAGGTTGATGTTCTTTTCATAGGATTGAGCGCCTTTTGCCCCTACGTCGTGCCCCCCGTGTCCCGCATCGATGACAAGCACAAATTTCCCGTCATGATCAGAGGCGAAGGTAAGTGCTGAGAAGGCCAGCAACGCCGCCAATATAATAAAAAAGCGTCTTTTCATTTTCAGAATTTAATAAATGAGCGCACAAATATACGTTTTTTTTGTAAAAAACTCAAATCTTTCATTGCGTTTTATCATTTATTAAGTGAACGACAACGGTAGCGCCATCGCAATCGGCGCCCATCGGAGGATTGAGTTTCGTGATTTCCAAGTGTAGATATTGCGCCTCGGGCCAAGTGCTGAACACCTCGTCGGCGATTCTTCCCGCCACATGCTCGAGAAGTTTTGAGGGGATGTCCATCTGGCGTTTGACCACCTCGAAGAGTTGGGCATAATTGAGGGTGTCGGCCACATCGTCAGTCCGCATGGCGCGGGTGAAATCGTAGCCTACGGTAAGTGTGACATCGAAATGTCCGCCCACTACCCTTTCCTGCTCCATCACTCCGTGACGGGCATACAATCGGATGTTGTTAAGTCGTATTTCGGTAGTCATGTTTTTGAGTTTTACCCCCTTTGATGAAAAAGGGGGTATTGGGTGTATAGGATGATTTAGGAGAATCTAGGAGAATCTAGGAGAATCTAGGAGGACCTAGGAGGACCTAGGATAACCTAGGAGAGCCTAGAATTACCTGGGATTTTCAGGAGGGGTAGAGTGCTTTAGGCATATCGATTGCTCCTTGCCCTTGCCTCTTCCCCTCGTTCCTTGCGGCTTTATCCGCAGCGGGATGCACCGCAGTTTTTGCAGATGAGGCATCCCTCCTGATAGACGAGGGTCTCTTGTCCGCACTGGGGACAGATTTGGCCCTTGGCCTCAGTGCCGTCGGTCACATATTTTTTCAACGCACGCTCCACACCACTCTTCCAAGTGTTGATGCTCTCGGATTTGAGTTGGAGCGATGAGATGAGTTTGATGACATGGTCGATAGGCATACGATAGCGGAGCACGCCCGAGATGAGTTTGGCATAGTTCCAATATTCGGGGTTGAACTTCTCCGACAGGCCCTCGACGGTGGTCTTGTAGCCACGCTTGTTCTCGAATTGGAAGTCATAGCGTTTGGAGCCGTCCTCATTGGTCTGTTTGATGATTTTTCCCTTGGTCACCGACTTGGGCAAGAGTATGCCCTCCTCATCGTCTTGCAGACCGGTGAAGATCTCGTAAGGATAGCCGTTGAGCAGTCCGACAAACGCCACCCATTTCTCTTTGTTGTTTTGGAACCGCACCACATCACACTCCAACGTCTGCGGACGCACCTCTGTAACCTCGGGTCTGCTGCAGGGTTGTGGCTGGGGTTTCTCCTCTTTTTTCTTTACTGCCACGAGCACGCCTGCACGGCTGCCGTCGCGGTAGATGGTACATCCCTTACAACCGGAGCGCCATGCCTCGACATAGAGACGGTTGACGAGCGCCTCATCCACATCATTGGGCAGGTTGACAGTGACGCTGATGCTGTGGTCGACCCATTTCTGGATAGCGCCCTGCATGCGCACTTTCATCAGCCAATCCACATCATTGGCCGTGGCTTTTCCGTAAGGCGACTGTTCAACGAGTTGGTCGATCTCAGCCTGGGTGTAACGTTTTTCGGTGTCCAATCCGTTGACCTTCATCCATGTGAGGAACTTGGGATGATAGACAATGTACTCCTCGAAGGAGTCGCCCACCTCGTCGACGAAATCAACGTGAACGTTGGTGTCATTGGGATTGACCTTGCGGCGACGTTTATAGACAGGCATGAATACGGGTTCGATTCCCGATGTGGTCTGTGTCATGAGGCTGGTGGTGCCTGTGGGAGCAATGGTGAGACAGGCGATATTACGGCGTCCGTATTTCACCATGTCAGCATAGAGTTTGGGGTCGGCGTCTTTGATGCGGTTGATGAAGGGATTGTCCTTTTCGCGATTGGCATCGTAGATAGCGAATGCTCCGCGCTCCTTAGCCATCTGTACTGACGAGCCGTAAGCAGCGAGTGCGAGCGTGCGGTGCACATTGACCGAGAAATCGGTCGCCTCCTGGGTGCCGTAGTGCAAGCCCATGGCGGCTATCATGTCGCCTTCGGCTGTGATGCCCACACCAGTACGACGTCCTTTACCGCTCTTGCTCATGATCTTCTCCCAAAGATGGTATTCGGCGCTCTTCACCTCGTCGCTCTGCGGATCGTTCTTGACCTTTGCCATGATTTTCTCAATCTTCTCGAGTTCGAGGTCCACGATATCGTCCATGACCCGCTGTGCTGCCGCCACATGTTTGCGGAATTTCTCGTAGTCGAAATAGGCCTTGTCAGTAAAGGGATTGACGACGTATGAATAGAGATTGATAGAGAGCAAACGGCATGAGTCGTAGGGGCAGAGAGGTATCTCTCCACAGGGATTGGTCGATACGGTGCGGAATCCGAGGTCGGCATAGCAGTCGGGGATACTCTCGCGCAGGATGGTGTCCCAGAAGAGGACACCCGGCTCGGCACTCTTCCATGCATTGTGCACGATTTTCTCCCAAAGCCGTTTTGCCTGAACAGGCTTGACCACCTCGGGATTGTCGCTGTCGACGGGGAACTGCTGCGTATATTCCTTGTCGTCGATAGCATCCTGCATAAACTCGTCGTCGATTCTGACCGAGACATTGGCGCCGGTGACCTTTCCCTCGGTCATCTTCGCGTCGATAAACGCCTCGCTGTCAGGGTGTTTGATGCTGACCGAGAGCATGAGCGCACCGCGTCGCCCGTCTTGTGCCACCTCGCGTGTGGAGTTGCTGTATCGCTCCATAAACGGCACGAGACCAGTGCTGGTAAGTGCGGAGTTGTTTACGGGTGAGCCTTTTGGACGGAGTTGTGAGAGGTCGTGCCCCACCCCGCCGCGACGTTTCATCAGTTGCACCTGCTCCTCGTCGATGCGCAATACGGCACCGTAGGAGTCAGCGTCGCCGTCGAGACCGATGACGAAACAGTTGGAAAGCGACGCCACCTGAAAATCATTTCCGATGCCGGTCATGGGGCTGCCTGCCGGTACAATGTAGCGGAAATGGTCGAGCAGTTCAAACACCTGCTCAGGGGTCATGGGATTCTTGTATTTTTTCTCAATACGTGCCACCTCGTTGGCGATGCGCCAATGCATGTCTTCGGGTGTGCGCTCATAGATATGCCCGAAACTGTCTTTCATGGCATACTTGTTCACCCACACGCGTGCAGCCAGTTCGTCGCCGCCAAAATATTCCAACGAGGCCTCATATGCCTCTTCGTAAGCATAAGTTTTCAGGTTTTCCATTATACAAAGGTATGTCTGTTAAAAGATGATGCAATTGAAGATTCTGCCAAGGGGTTGATGGTCAGTGCTTGAAATTTTTGGCAAAGTTACAAACTCTACATGAGAAATAAAAATTATTTTTGGAAAACTTTTTCACGTTTTTCACGAAAAAAGTTTCCCAAAACGGGAAAGTTTTGGTAGGAAGTTGATTACCAAGATTTTCGACTTCGAAAGCGCCGAATGTCTAAATACGGCAACTAACGAAGCAGGCATTACGACAGAAATAGAACTATTACTGGCGGTTTAGACTAAATTTCATCAAGAAAGGACCACGTTCCTTTTGCCATCCGGAGCACTATTCCTCGGGAAAGTTGCTCTCTTCGGCGTAGATGCCACCGTTGGAGAGTTTCTTGTAGATGAAGAGGAAAGAGGAATAGATTCGCTTGCCGCTCTCTTTCAGGGCGATGAGCGATTCTTTGTTTTTCGCGCCGCCACTGATACCCACGTTTTGCTTGCTGAAGAAGGTAGATTCCACCTTGTCGCCGTTGGTCTTGGTGCCGATGTAGAGCGACGTGATATCAACGCCGAGGTCGTATGCCGTTTTGGGAGCGGCTTGTATCTCTTCTTTTGTACGCAAGGTCCATTCGGCACACAGCCCTATCTTCAAGTTGTCGCCGACGGTGTATTTCACGTTTTTGTTCCACTCAGCGCCCGTGACAGTCTCTTTCTGCATGTTTCCTGCCTGGTCGTAATAACGAACGGTCAGTGTGGCGATGTCTTTCACGGCATCGGGGTCTGTCACTTTCACACGCAGGTTGACGTCATAGTCAGTAATGAAACCCATGCGGTAGTCATCGGGGGTGCCTGAGGGTTCATCGTCGCCGCCACAGGCCGTTAACATGGCCACGAGGGCGAAAAAGAGTGAGATCTTGAAATATTTCATTGTCATGATTGTATTTATTGGGATGATTCACCTAATGAGGCGATTATATAATATCAACTGCAAAATTAAGGAAATCTTGCATGTCAGCCAAAGAAATTAACAATAAAAAAGGGCGATGGCCGTTAATTCAAAAAAGACCATACATTCAAAAAACTTATGAAACACATCAATACCCGCCGCACCATCCGTAAGTATTCTGCCCTTGAAGTGAGTCAGGACCTGCTCGAACGCCTTTTGACCGAAGCCGGCCGTACTCAGACGATGGGCAATCTTCAATTGTACAGCGTAGTGGTGACCCGCGACGAAGAGATGAAGCGTCGTCTGGCTCCCGCTCATTTCAACCAGCCGATGGTGACGGGCGCACCAGTGGTGCTGACCATCTGCGCCGATTTCCGCCGCACGACACGCTG
>CAMJAO010000122.1 GCA_946403615.1 uncultured Prevotellaceae bacterium | reverse complement strand
TAATCTTCAAGACTTTAATTATCTTACGGCATATACCGAGGCTAATTATGCCGCTTATCCATCTATCATCGAACATGGCCACACAGCCAATTACCAAAAACTAAAAGAGAATGTAAAAGACTCGCTCATGAGTGGGGCATGGGGTATAGAGCAGGCCGTGAGCGAATATGCTTACTGGTTTAGCCATTATTTTGATGCACATTACTATGCCGATCTTCCTTATTTCTGGCATGTTTGCAAAAGAAGAGATATTCCTGATTATTCTCACATCATGGATTATCATCCCAAACCTGTCTCCAAGAAAATAGATAAGACTACATGGTTAATTCGTGTCCCGTCATGTGCAGGCGAGTTTCCTACGAACGCTTGGTTTGCAGAATCTGTCAACATGTTCTTTTCCAGTAAATGTAAAAATCTAATTTTAGACATCAGAGGAAATAGTGGTGGAAATGATGCTATATGGGAGCCTTTGTTACCTTTAATGGTAGATCATCAAGCAAGATTTCCAGAACAATACTTCTTTAGGAACACCAGTCATAACAGGTATCATCCCGAAATGCCAGGTTGGATGAAAAAACAACTGGAAAACGTGAAAGACGGAAAGCCGTTTGAGGTATGGGGAGATGATGACGCAGGAAATGTAGATATTCCGCCACATGATGCAGACATCCACATTGCAATAATCATTGATAGGAAAACAGCCAGTGCAGCGGAAACTATACTCAGAGTTGCCAGAAACTATTCCGACAACAAAAGAGTGACATTATATGGAAAAGAAAACTCAGCAGGATGTGCAGCGACAGGTAACCTTCTTCCTTTTCGTTTACCTCATAGCAGGATTCAGGTATTCTATCCTACAACTGTTTCGTCGGCATTTCTTCATCTTGACAGTATGCAATCTGCCTCAGGAATAGAACCTGATGTAAGAATAGAATTGCCCTATCCCAATCAACTTACTGACAATACTGATTCCTGGGTATTGTGGGTGTCAAAGGACATGGAAAAGAAAAGAGATTAAACCTTAAATTCCAATTTACAGAACAGTTAAAGGTCAGATTATCAATGGTTGTATCTTCGATACTTGTCATCGAGGGCATGGGTGAGGCCACCAACGAGGTCCTGCCCCATGTCGTCGGTTAAATGGTTTATATTCATTCAATTACAAAACCACCCCATCCTCTCCTTTGGAAAAGGAGGGGTGACGGCTGAAGCCCTTGAGATGATTAGTAATCTTTTAGTGGACACCAATAATAATCAATTGACAAACAAACAGAGGTGACATGTGGATGATGTCACCTCTGTCTATGTATATTCAATGGCAGTACATTATTTCACCGGGAAGTCGAACCAAGTGTTGGGATAAGGCTCATTTTTCAGGGTGAAATGCCACCACTCGCTGTCATAAGGTTTGAATCCATGACGCACCATCACCTCGCGCAACATCATGCGGCGTTTCTTATGCTCTTGTGTCACTTCACCAAGGCTGTATTTACCGATGAACGAAGGATGTGAGGGCTCACCGAAATAATCGAAATGTCCGCCCATGTCCACCTCTTCTTTTGTGTTTTTATCGCAAATGGTCATGTCGATGGTGCTACCTTTGGTATGACCCGATTTATAGGCAATGTATTTGGGAAACAACTGGTTTTTCCTCAATGTGGGGAAATAGTCGGCCTTATTGCGCTGGTCATTCGATTTCGACCACCTCACGAAATGATTGACGGCTCGCTGTGGACGATATGCGTCAAAGACCTTGATGACATAACCCTTCTCGCGCAACTCATCTGCAGCAGATTTGAGTGCCTCGGCAGCGGGACGCGAGAGAATGACCCGTGTGCCCTCATAACCATCGGCTTTCGCGCCCATGAAATTGTTGGTCGTGGCATAGCGGAGATCTTCAATCAAATCGGGTATCAACGTTTTGACATAGACAAAGCCCTCATGAGGGGGTTGGTCGTTTGGGAGACTGGTCGTTTGGTCGTTTGGGAGACTGGTCGTTTGGTCGTTTGGGGTATTGGGAGTTTGGACCGTGGCAGACGTTTGTGCATCGGATGAGGGTTGTGCATCGGATGTCGTTGGAGTTGTTGCAGAAGTCTGGGCATCGATGGTTGTCGGATCATTAACCGGCGCTTTGTTCATGGTCACATCCTTGACTACGACACCGTCTTTCTGGTCAACGCCCTTGCTCGATTTACATGAAACGAATGCAAACAACATGAGAGCCAAAGAGGCAAAGAAAAACGCTTTTTTGCTATTACTAATCATCATATTTCAATTTTGAGGAAAAGTGTAATGAGGATTACATGGAAAGATTGGGCCTTCCGGTCAAAAAAAAGAACTGTCGGACTGCAAAAACTGCAGTCCGACAGTCTTATAACGTGCGCTTTACGCAGCAGCGTAAATCCAGTGATAGACACCACTGACCACACCGAAGGCAACAATGCCGACTGTACAGATAAGCAGTGCCAAACGGGTGTGAGAGTCGCTCTTAATGGTAGGCAGAGGATTCTCGCTGTCTTTGATGTACATGGCCTTGACAATGAGCAGGTAGTAGTAAAGACTGACCACCGTATTGATCAATGCGATGAAGACGATGAGATAAGGCAGGAAATTGCCCGACTCACGCGGTTCAAGCGCAGCCATGAACACGAAGAACTTCGAGAACATACCTGCGAAGGGAGGTATGCCAGCCAATGAGAACAACGCAAGGGTCATCAGCAGCGAGAGTTTAGGATTGGTCTTGTAGAAACCATTGTAAGCACTCATCTGCGTAGCACCGCCATTGTTCTGTTCTACCACGCTGATGACAGCGAAGACAGCCAAGTTGGCTACCACATAAACCAGCACATAGTATGACAAGGCCGCAACACCGAGCGCATTGTCACCAATGACCGCCAACATAATGTAACCCGCCTGTGAGATAGAACTGAACGCCATGAAGCGTTTCAACTCAGACTGACGGATAGCGAAGAGGTTGGCTATGGTGATGCTGAGCACCACGACGATGTACAACAGATACTGCCAATATTCCACCATGGGGGCGAAGACCTTCATCAGGATGGTCATCAGCGCGAAAGCAGCAGCGCCTTTTGACACAACGCTCAGATAAGCGGTCACGACAGTAGGCGCTCCCTGATATGTGTCAGCAGTCCAGAAGTGGAACGGCACGAGCGAGATTTTAAAGCCCAATCCGCTGAAGAAGAAGACCAGTCCCATGATGGTCATCGGGGTAGCGGTGAGCGCTTCGCCCAAGCCAACAGTATGTCCCAGACTCAACGAGCCATAGAATGACAGAGTGCCTGTGGCTCCATAGAGGAAAGAGATGCCGAAAAGCATCACGCCACTTGAGAACACCGCGGTAAGGATGTATTTGGCGGCAGCCTCGGCAGAATTGTTGCGGAACTTGTCGAGCGCCACAAGACATGCCATAGGCACTGAAGCCATTTCCAGTCCGAGATAGAACATGAGGAAATGTCCGGCAGAAATCATCATGTACATGCCGAGCAACGTAGAGATGACGAGCATGTAGAACTCGCCCTCGTTCGTTTTCGCCACAAGTTGATGACTGTTGGCCTCTTTTCCATAAAGCCATGTACGGCTCATGATGACCACAATGAGTGTACCCAGTGAGAGGATGGCCTTCATCACATTGGTAGCCGCCGTCTCGACATACATGCCGCCGAAAGCGGTCACGGTGTCAAGCGAGCCGGCATGATGACCCAGGTGTAATCCGCACATAAAGGCGAGGAAAACCACCATGAGGGGATTGAACCATTTACGGTCCTGTTTTTTCGATGAGATGAAATCGGCAATGAAAACGACAATCAGGATAGCAACGAGGATGGCCTCGGGTACCATTTTGAAAAATTCACTATAATTCATATTACCTCCTCCTTACTTCACTTGAGTTACAACATTCAATATCGGTTCTACCGCATCGCCTATCACATTGCTTGCCCAGAAGGGAGCCAGACCCAGGCCAGCCACGCAGAAAATGAGGCAGCACACAGCTAAGCGCTCATCCCAAGTAGCATCGGTCAACTCCAGGAAGTGCTTGTTTTCGACCTTGCCATAGAGGATTTTACCCACCACACGGAGGATATAGACCGCTGTGATGACAATCGAAGTACAAGCGATGATGGTAGCCACGCGGCGCATGGTGCTCACACCCGCCACCATCGTACCGTCGAAACCAGGCAGATTGTCTGCGCCGAACGAACCGACGAAGATGGACATCTCAGCCACGAAACCTGAGAAGCCAGGCAAACCGAGGTTGGCCAGACCGGCGATGACATAACCCACCGAGAGGAAGGGCATAATCTTCATCAGTCCGCTCAATTCGCGGATGTCACGTGTGTGTGTACGGCCATAAATCATACCGATGAGGGCAAAGAAGAGGGCCGTCATCAATCCGTGAGAGAGCATCTGCAGGATGGCACCCGTGCAAGCGGTCTTGGTCATCATCAGAATGGCGAAGAGCACCAGTCCGCAGTGCGACACCGACGAATAAGCATTGATATACTTCAAGTCGGTCTGCACACAGGCAGAGAAAGCACCATAGACCACGGAAATGGTGGTGAGAATGATGAAAATCCAACTGAGTTGCTGCGCAGCCTGCGGCAAGAGATACATCGCCACACGGAAACAGCCGTAGCCTCCCAGTTTCATCAGCACACCAGCATGAAGCATAGACACGGCAGTAGGAGCGGAAGCGTGACCGTCGGGGCTCCATGTGTGGAACGGGAACAGTGCGCCGAGCACACCGAATCCGATGAACACCATCGGGAAGAGCATCTTCTGCAGGTGTACAGGAATGAAACTCGATGTGGCGGCAATCTCAGTCACATTCATCGTGTAATGACCGCTGAACGAGCCGTTGAGGAAGTAGATACCGAGGATGCCGATAATCAGCAGAGCCGAACCACCCATCAACATCAGGGTAAGTTTCATGGCTGCGTACTCTTTCTTACCGCTACCCCAAACACCAATCAAGAGGTACATGGGGATAAGGGCCACCTCGTAGAACAAGAACATGGTGAACAAATCCACACTGATGAAGAAACCGAATACACCCGATGAAAGCAATGTGAACCAGAGGAAATACTCCTTGGTGAGAGGTTTCAGTTTCCACGATGCAAAGGTACCTGTGAACACGATAATGCTGGAGAGCAAGAGCATGACCACTGAGATGCCATCGACACCAACGGCGTAGTGTATATTGAGCGGTTCAAACCACATATGCGACGCTGTGAAAAGCATCACATCGGTGTTGCCCGCATGTCTCATCTGTATGAATGCTATAGTCAAATAGATGGAGAGCGCCAGCAGCAAAGACGAGCCAACCACCATCACGCCCCGCACCTGATTCAGGTTGCGTGCTACCCACAATCCGAGCAACATCAGTGCCGGAATGATTACGAAAACAGTTAATATACTCATTTCGAAAAATTTAAGGGTTTACAATACACATAACAAAACCAAAGTGAGGGCTATCGTGCCGGTAAGGAACCAGACGGCATATTGGCGCACATCGCCGCTCTGCCAGTCACGGATGCTTTCACCCGCCTCGTTGCTGCCCCAAGCCATGAAGTTGAACGTGCCGTCGATGACATGGCGGTCGAACCAGGCAATGGGTTTGGACACACAACGGAAGATAATCTTATGGGTGACATACTGCCAGATCTCATCCTGATAGAACCTGCGGTAAGCAGCCTGATGCAGTTTCGGGAACGATTTCTGCAATTTGTCTGCCACGGGCTGCCGCTCACCTTTATATATATAGGTGGCGAGCGCGATGCTCAGCACTGCAATGACAATGCTGGTGCCAGCCACGGTCCAGTCGAGATGGATATCATACGAAGAGGCACTGGCGCTCACGAAATGGCCGAACGGCAGGAAGCCGCAGCCAATGGTCACCAGCGAAAGGAATATCAGCGGGAAGGTCATGGAAGCAGGTGCCTCGTGCGGTGTGTGATGCGCATGGGCTTCCTTGTTTTCCGTTCCCCAGAAGATGCCGTAGTAGAGACGGAACATATAGAAGGCGGTCATCGCGGCCACACCCGTCATAATCCATCCCACCACGGGGCTGTATGCCATAGCAGCCGTGAGGATCTCATCTTTGGAGAAGAATCCTGAGAACGGCGGTATGCCAGAGATGGCAAGACAAGAGATGAGGAAAGTGATGTGTGTAATCGGCATATATTTGCGCAATCCGCCCATCATAGACATCTCATTGGAGTGAACGGCGTGGATGATACATCCCGCACAGAGGAAGAGACATGCCTTGAACATGGCATGTGTGAAGAGGTGGAACATCGACGCCATATATCCCAGTTGGGCATGGTTGTCGAGGGCCTCGGTGGTCAGCGGCATAGCAGCGAGATTGCCAGCAGCATCGTGCGGTTGCATGCATACGCCCAGCGCCACCATCATGAACGCAATCTGCGAGATGGTAGAGAAGGCCAGCACACGTTTGATATCGCTCTGCGCACACGCCACGGCAGCCGCATAGAAGGCGGTGATGACACCCACCCACACGACGATGCTCATGGCATCGGGCGCATACTGAATCCACAAGGGGAACATACGTGCCACCTGGAACACGCCAGCCACCACCATCGTGGCAGCATGGATAAGCGCACTGACAGGTGTGGGACCCTCCATGGCATCGGGCAGCCAGATGTGCAACGGGAACATGG
>CAMJAO010000121.1 GCA_946403615.1 uncultured Prevotellaceae bacterium | reverse complement strand
GCCTCGCTGTTGAGCACGCTCTCGCGCGCTTTCATCCAACCGCGGTTTCCGCGAATGGTGTTAATCTCGCCGTTGTGCGCTAACAGACGGAACGGCTGGGCAAGTTTCCATTTTGGGAAAGTGTTTGTGCTGAAACGTGAGTGTACCAACGCCAGTCCACTTGTGAAGTAATCATTAGACAGGTCGGGGAAATAACGTCTCAACTGTCCGCTGGTCAGCATGCCCTTATAGATAATGTTCTTGTTCGACAACGAACAGATGTAAAAATCCTCATTGTTGATACGGTTCTCTATTCTCTTACGTATTTTATATAATATACGCTCAAATACCGGCACTTCCTCATCAGATATACCCGTCACGAAAATCTGCTTGATATCAGGTTCCACCTCACGTGCCGCAGCACCTAAGACTTCAGGGTTTGTAGGCACTGTGCGCAGGTGCATCAGTTGCAATCCCTCGCGTTCAATCTCTTCTATCATTACGCGCAGAATCTCCTGTTGCTCCTGGCCGTCTTTGGGAAGGAACACCAGTCCTGTTCCGTATTTCCCTTTTTCAGGCACCGGGATACCCTGCAGCAGAATAAACTCATGTGGTATCTGAACCATGATACCAGCACCGTCGCCCGTCTTGTCGCGGGTCTCAGCACCGCGATGCTCCATGTTTTCAAGCACCTTCAGCGCATTATCAACCAGATCGTGGCTTTTATTGCCATGGATATTTACAATCATGCCCACGCCACAAGCGTCGTGCTCATAACTGTTTTGATATAATCCTTCTGTTGTTTGAGTTTGCTTGCAATTTGACATATTATCCTTATTAAAACTTTTTTGTCTATAAGTTCGGTGCAAAGGTAAACCAAAAGGTAACTAAAATAAAGGATTTGCTTACATATTATTCTAAAAATTTATACAATCTGACATTTTGTATTAAATTTATCAATTTTTCTTTCATTTTGTAAATATTTTGACTTGATTTCCAATAAGAATTTGACATTTTGTAACCGAAATCAAATTTCTTGTTTCATAAAGTAATAAATATTGCATATTTCCAAGCAAAACGTCTTACCTTTGCAGCGGAAACGTTTCTGATTATTGCCCAAAGAGAGGGTTTAGTAATTATTTATTAAGGTAAAAAGAAAAATTATGAAAAAGATTGAAGCAATCATCCGAAAGACAAAGTTCGAGGATGTGAAGGAAGCGTTGCTGCAGTCGGACATCGATTGGTTTGAATACCACAATGTTCACGGCATCGGGCAAAGCCGCCAGGAGAGAATCTACCGTGGCGTGCAGTACTCGACAGACGTGATAGAGCGTGTGGCGCTGACCATCGTATGCCGTGACCAGTTTGTAGAAACTACGGTGAAGGTGATTCTCGATGTGGCGCATACGGGTGAGGTTGGCGACGGCCGTATCTTCGTGAGTGACATGATTGACACATGGAGCATACGCACTGGCGAACATGGCGACACCGTACTAAGGGATAAGAAGTAAATCAGGTAAAAACATCAATTAAGGTAAAAAGATTATGAACGAAATAGGATTATCACTTGATACCGTATGGATGCTATTGGCAGCCATGTTGGTTTTCTGGATGCAGCCGGGTTTTGCGCTGTGTGAAGCAGGTTTTACACGAGGTAAAAACACGGCCAACATTCTGATGAAGAACTTTGTCGATTTCATGTTCGGCTCTCTCTTGTTCTTTTTCATTGGCTTCGGATTTATGTTTGGAAGCGATGGCGCCGGCTTTATCGGTGCCCCCAATTGGGGCGACCTGAGTTTTTATAAGGGCGACCTGCCCGTAGAGGGTTTCTTGATTTTCGAAACGGTGTTCTGTGCCACCAGCGCAACCATCGTGAGCGGTGCCATGGCCGAGCGCACAAAATTCTCTATGTATATGGTTTACAGTGCGGTCATCTCGCTGTTCATCTACCCGATTGAGGGTCATTGGACATGGGGTGGCGGATGGCTCTGCAACGATGCTGCCGACGGATTCATGATGAATACGTTTGGCGATGTATTCCACGATTTTGCCGGCTCGGCCATAGTCCACAGTGTGGGCGGTGTACTAGCGTTGATAGGTGCCATGGCGCTCGGCCCCCGTATCGGCAAATATGCCAAGGACGGAAAAAGCCGTGCCATACCCGGTCACAACCTGACGATGGCAGCGCTTGGCGTGTTCATCCTCTGGCTCGGTTGGTTCGGTTTCAACCCCGGATCGCAGCTGGCAGCAAGCGGTGAGGTTAACCGTGTGGCTATAAGCCATGTGTTTTTGACCACCAACCTCGCAGCCGCTGCAGGTGGCGTAGCCACCATGTTCATCACCTGGCTGAAATACGGTAAACCGTCATTGTCATTGACTTTGAACGGAGTACTGGCAGGTCTCGTGGGCATCACGGCCGGTTGCGACCTCGTTTCTCCCATCGGAGCTGTCATCATCGGACTCGTGTGCGGTATCGTATTGGTTTTTGCCATTGAATTCATCGATCACAAGTTGCACATCGACGACCCTGTGGGCGCCTCTTCTGTACATGGTGTCTGCGGTATTCTGGGCACACTGATGACCGGTCTGCTCTCGACGACCAACGGAGCGTTCTACGGCTATGGCTGGGGATTTTTCGGAGCAGAATGCTTCGGCATCCTGATAATTGATCTCTGGGCAGCCGCTTGCGGTTACGTCCTATTCTATGGCATTAAGAAATTACATGGTCTACGCGTCGGCAAACGTGTCGAAGAGGAAGGACTGGACATTTATGAGCACGGAGAGGCTTGCTATAACTAACCAAAGGATTATAGATATGAAAAAGATATTATTATTGGCAATCGGGGCATTTATGAGCATCCCCACAATAGCACAGGATGAGTTAGAAACGACCGTAGCGGCAGATGTCGTGAGTCAGTATATCTGGCGCGGCCAGGACTTGGGGCACGTGTCATTGCAGCCCACTCTCGGCATCGGTTATAAAGGATTATCATTGACGGCATGGGGCAGCGTGGGACTGACCGACTCGCAAGACACGAAGGAGTTTGACCTGACGCTTGGTTACACCGTTGGCGGGTTCAACATCGGTATCACAGACTATTGGACCAACTGCGGTTCTGACCCTGCCGCCCGCTACTTCAAATATGACGCTCACAGCACCAACCATGTGTTTGAAGGCAATATCGGCTACGATTTCGGAGTGGCAAGCATACAGTGGTTCACCAACTTCGCCGGCAACGACGGTGTCAACAATGACGGTGAACGCGCATACAGCAGTTACTTCGAAGCTTCGGTGCCATTCAAACTGGCGACGGTCGATTGGACTGCCACGGCGGGTGCTGTTCCCTATGCCACCGACTTTTACGGCACAACGGGCTTTGCTGTGACCAATCTCTCACTGCAAGCCATGAAAGAAATCAAAGTGAGCGACACGTTCTCCATACCGGTCTTTGCACAGGTAGTGGCGAACCCCTGCTCACAAAAAGCCTACCTGGTTTTTGGGTTTACGCTGCAACCATAATCTTGTCCAGGTTACCTCTCTTCTGGGATAGAAGAGAGGGTTTTATTGTTTACAATTAAAACTACAGATATATGAAAGTGAAGAAACGTTGGAAAATATTGATGTTGGCAATAACTGTGATTGCCATAGCAGGTTTGGCTGTTGGAGAGCCATCGTTTGAGTGTGACTGGTCTGTCATCTCGGCAGCTGATGTGGCCTGGCTGATCACAGCAACAATTTTCGTCTTGATGATGACTCCCGGTCTGTCATTTTTCTATGGAGGCATGGTGGGCGCGAAAAATGTCATCTCAACGATGCTACAGTCATTTATAGCCATGGGACTGATCTCGGTTTTGTGGGTAGTCGTCGGTTTCTCGCTTTGTTTCGGCGATGACATAGGCGGAGTGATCGGCAATCCGTTGACATTCCTCATGTTTCACGGCGTGGGCGGTGAGGTCTATACCACGCCGGCTGGCAATATCTTGGGCGGCGCTACCATCCCCCTGGCGTTGTTCGCATTGTTCCAGATGAAATTCGCCATCATCACGCCGTCTCTGATTACTGGCTCATTTGCCGAACGTGTCAGGTTCTCGGCATACATGTTCTTCATGATGTTTTTCTTCTTCTTTATTTATTGTCCGTTGGCTCACATGACATGGCATCCGGAGGGACTGTTTATGCGCTGGGGTGTCATCGACTTTGCCGGCGGTATCGTGGTGCATGCCTCATCGGGGGTGGCTGCGCTGGCGGGAGCCATCTTCCTCGGACGCAGAAAGGCTGAGACTCGCAAGAGTGAACCCGCCAACATACCCTTCGTGTTACTGGGTGCGGCATTATTGTGGTTGGGTTGGTTCGGTTTCAACGCCGGTTCTTCGCTCCATGCCGACGGACAAGCCGTCAAGGCGTTTCTCAACACCAACACCGCTTCGGCCACAGCCATGATGACATGGATATTCTTCGACTGCCTGCGCGGTCGTAAGCCCTCAGCCATGGGTGCCGCTGTAGGATGCGTAGTCGGACTTGTGGCCATCACACCGTCGGCGGGCTACGTCACGGTCGGACAGAGCATCTTCATTTCGTTTGTCATCACACTCATTTGCAACGTCGCGGTCTATTGGCGCTCACGCAGCAGCATTGACGATGCGCTCGATGTCTTCCCCACCCACGGCACGGGCGGTATCTTCGGCACCGTACTGACAGGTATTTTCATTCAGGAGGGACTCATCGCCGGCACTTGGGACGGATTCGTTATCTTCCTTTATCACTTGCTGGCCATCGTCATCGTGTTCGTTTATACATTTGCCATGAGTTGGCTTGGTTACAAACTGATAGACCGCCTCATCCCCATGCGCGTATCAGCATTCAGCGAGAAAGTGGGACTCGACTTCTCACAGCATGATGAACACTACGGGCTGGCACACATCGGCGAGCGCGAGTTGGCGGAGTATGAGGAACATATAAAAGAAAAATCAAAAAATTAAAATGATAAATGTACCGACATATGGTCTGACGGTATTGTCGCTCTATGGAGTGACTGCCGTTGATACCGAACAGGTTTTGGGTTATTTGCTGCGACCATAATCTAATCCGGATTTCCTCTCTTCCGTCTCTCGAGACGGGAGGGAGGCTTGACGGTAACTTCAAACAACAATTATATGGATACAAAGTACATTTTTATCACTGGAGGTGTGGCCTCGTCGCTGGGAAAGGGAATCATTTCAGCGTCGCTGGGAAAACTTTTGCAGGCACGCGGATACAACATCACCATCCAGAAGTTTGATCCCTACATCAACATCGACCCAGGCACGCTGAATCCCTATGAGCATGGCGAGTGCTATGTGACGGCCGACGGCATGGAGACCGACCTCGACCTGGGACACTACGAGCGCTTTACGGGCATCGAGACCACGCGCGATAACAGTGTGACCACCGGGCGTATCTACCTGAGTGTCATCGAGCGCGAGCGGCGCGGCGACTATCTGGGCAAGACCATCCAGGTGGTGCCACACATCACAAACGAAATCAAACGGCGCATTCTTCTCAACGCCACGAAACAACCGCACGACTTCGTGATCACAGAAATCGGCGGCACCATCGGCGACATCGAGAGCCAGCCGTTTCTGGAGGCCATCCGTCAGTTGCGCTGGGAGTTGGGCAATCAGCGGGCGCTGAACGTACACCTCACTTACGTGCCCTATCTGGCGGCGGCGGGCGAACTGAAGACGAAGCCCACGCAGACGAGTGTGAAGCAGTTGCAAGGGTTCGGTATTCAGCCTGAGGTGTTGGTGCTGCGTACTGAGCATAACCTGAGCGACGACATCCGCGCGAAAGTGGCTCACTTCTGCAACGTCGATGTTGACGCCGTAATCCAGAGTCAGGACCTGCCGAGCATCTACGAGGTGCCCGTGAACATGCAGCGACAAGGACTGGACACCATCATCTTGAAGAAAATGGGCGTGGAGCCCGGGATGACACCAGAACTGGGACCCTGGCGCGCTTTTCTGGAACGCCGGAAACAAGCCACGAAAGAGATAAAGATTGCGTTGGTAGGCAAGTACGACTTGCAGGACGCTTACAAAAGCATCACAGAGAGCCTTACCCATGCGGGAACATACAATGACCGTAAGGTGAAGGCTGTCTTCGTGAACAGCGAGGGCATCAGCCGGGAAAATGTTGCCGACCGTCTCGACGGCATGGCGGGCATTGTCATCTGTCCCGGTTTCGGACAACGTGGCATTGAGGGCAAGATTATCGCCGCCGAATACACCCGCACTCATGACATCCCCACGTTCGGCATCTGCCTCGGCATGCAGATGATGGTCATCGAGTTCGCACGCAACGTATTGGGACTCGCCGATGCGCACAGTGCGGAGATGGATGCCGACACGCCCCATAATGTCATCGACATGATGGAGGAACAGAAAAGCATCACCCAAATGGGCGGCACCATGCGGTTGGGCAGTTATGATTGTCAGTTGAAAAAAGGCAGTAAGACATGGGTGGCATACGGTGAGAAAACATTCATCAAAGAGCGTCACCGCCATCGCTACGAGTTCAACAACCGCTATCAGGAAGCGTATGAGAACCATGGCATGAAGTGCGTGGGTGTCAATCCCGCCGCAAATTTGGTAGAAATAGTGGAAATCCCTGAGAAACGCTGGTATATCGGCACACAGTTCCACCCGGAGTATTCATCGACGGTACTGCATCCGCACCCGTTGTTTATGT
>CAMJAO010000120.1 GCA_946403615.1 uncultured Prevotellaceae bacterium | reverse complement strand
GTCGTCGCATAGCAGCATGATGACATCATCGGGAACGCGCATACCTTTATCGTAATAGTCGAGGACTTCTTTATACAATGCCCAGACCTGAGGGGTCTCCTTCGCAGGCTTACCAGTCACTTCTTTGATAATGCGCCGCTGGTTGTTGACAATGTCGAGCAGCAGTTTGGTGTCGGCTTCGGCACTCATTGCCTCGTCGCCGTCGCCACGCATGCCGATGGTCACGATATCGTCGGTATTTTTCATGCGCTCGATGCCTTCACGGAAGAAACGGTCGAGCACCTGTTTGTTGGTCTGGTAATTCCATGCACCATATTCACGGCGGTGTCGTGCCCACTCCTGATGGTTGCGTGCCATGGGTTCATGGTGTGATGTGCCGATGATGACTCCCATATCGTCAGCTGTTGGCGAATTGAGCGGATCGTCGGCATAGAAAGCCCATCCCCACATAGCAGGCCAGAGGAAGTTGCCTTTCAGACGGAGAATGAGTTCAAACACCTTCTCATAGAAATCATGGCCGCCATATTCAGTGCCAAAGGTGTTTTTTACCCAAGAGGTGAGACATGGAGCCTCGTCGTTAAGAAATATGCCACGATAGCGAACGACAGGCTCTCCGTCAGTGTATGTACCTGGTTTCAAATAAATTTTATCATGATGAGCAACCGGAACATCGGCCCAATAATACCAAGGTGATACGCCTAATTGCCGGGATAACTCATAGATACCGTAAATTGCGCCACGCTTATCGCTACCCTTGATAGACACATTGCCGTCAGTGATGTCTATGATGAATTTTTCTCTTGCTTTCATCTTCGAGTCTATGCTGACGGTAATTTCCGCCTGAGCCTGGTCTGCGACGAAAACCGCTTCCTGACCACATACCTTTCCGATGTCGGTACAGAGGTCGTGAGCCGCACGGATAACCCCCTTGTCGTTTCCCTGATAAGCGACACGCACTGGCGACGGGTTGAGCAGCCACCCCTGCCCCTCGAAGGACACAAATTGCTCAGCAGCTGTCATTGACAACGGCGTAAAAGACACAAAGCAAAGCAACAATTTTTTGAATAAACGTTTCATCTTCGGCAATTAGTTAGTTTTTGCAAAGATAACGTTTTCCACTGACCTTCAAATACATTTCATAAAAAAAATGTTCCAATGAAACAAAATCAAATGTATTAGTGATAATTTGAGGGAGAAAAAAGTCATCAATAAAAGAAGAGGAAGATAAAAGACACGCTCAAGTTGGCAGCGTATTGTCTTTTATCTTCCTCAATCTTACTTATATCCTGAAATCGTCTTATAGCATCAGAAGTTCATGCCGAGTGTGAGGTTGAGCGCACCGGTATGGGTGTCGTCGAAAGCGTCTTTACCGACATTGGCCAGACCGAAGTCGTAGGCGCCTTCCAGATAGAACTGGTCGAATGAGAATCCGCAACCGACCCGGATACCGCCGTCGAAACGCTTGAAATTATCAGTATACTTATCGCCAAAACTGCTATAAGCCTCGCGGTACTGATAATCTTTGATCTTTCCACCTACACCAAGAGCGGCATAACCACCGACAAAAGGCTCAATGGTCACATTGCCTCCCAAATCGGCTATATACTTGAACACGAGAGGCACCTCCAAATAATCGAGAGTGTAAGTGAACTTTTCGCCTCCACTCTCACATTTACCGCCTTTCTGCGAGAACAAGACACCAGCTTCGAGATACAACGGGGTGTAACCTGCGATTCTTGTTCCTCCCACCAATCCGGCCACCACGCCTGCGCGCATCTTGTTTCCGTCGAGGTAAGGAGAATCGGAATTGACATTTGCCAGAGACAGGCCCAAACGCAAGCCACCGTAGGAATCGCCTATACGGTCATGACGTGGGTGCTGAACATATCGGGAGTGCGACTTATGAGAATTGTATCTCCCGTAGGGGTAATACTGCGCCGATGCTGACACAGAGAACAGCATGGCGGCCATCCATAAAAACATCATCTTTTTCATTTTCTCAAAATATTAAAGGTAAATACTCATTGATACAATAACACGATGCAAAGATAATGTCATACAGTCAAGTATTTTTAGGGATTTATCCTATTATTGATTAGGGAAATTCCTAAAATAGGAGCATCCACCGTACCCCCTCCAAAAGAGGGGGAAAAGAAAATGCCCGCCAGACTGAAAGCGTCAGCGGGCATTATTGATATATCCCTCATCAACCCTTCGGAGAGAGAAAAAATGTGAGACGTTCTTCCCCTTCCCTTTGGCGGGTTGAGTATTAACGGTAAGGGCTATTCTTCTTTAGCAGGTGCTACGAGGAAGCGGTCAAGATAATCCTCAACGAGTGCGAATTGCACTTCGGGCAGCCTGCAATGCGGGTGACCACCGATTACACTCCATGACATACGGTCAGCGATGCCGAAGCGCTGCCAGACCTTTGCCGCAGCCTTGGCAGAGACGAGCATAGCGGGATCGGCCAACCACTGATAATCGGAATTGCCGAGGAGGAGCAATGCACGCGGGCAGACCATGGCACACAACTGATGCTGATCGTAGGGCAAGCGATAGACACTGTCACCAGAGAAATTGTCACGCATGCTCTCCTTGAACCAGTGATAGTCTGTGCGCTCCAAACTCTCCACTTCATCAAGCAGATGAGAAGCTCGCCATGCAGCAGCACCGCCACCTCCGGGTTCCTGTGCAATGGTGAGAGCCACACGCTCGTCGAACGCTCCGCAATAAAGCGCCATCTTACCTGCGTAAGAACAGCCGGTGACACCGATGCGACGGGTGTCAATCTTTGTCACTTCCGGTCCCAAGATTTGCAATCCGTCGATGAGACGGCTGAATCCCCATGCCCACTCACTGTAAGCACCATTTTCGTAAAGGTCGGGATAGAGACGGTCGAAATCGTGCTCGCCGCGCTCATGACGCTTACGCATGCCCATCTGGGTATAATCGTTGACCTGACTCTCGCGGAAGTTCATAGTAGCGATAGGACGGTCTTTGAACAATTGTGCGGGCAGCGCATTCATACTTGCACCAATCATCAACGCATAGGGAGCCTCGCCCACTTTAGGATAGCGGATTTCGCCCCTCAGGTGCAAGGTTTCGCCATTGACCGTAACATCCACGAAGAGCGTATCGCCGTCCATACGAGCACTCACATTCTCACGGCTGACTGCGGGTTTGGTACCTATACCATAATGCTGGATTTGCGCACCCACCTCATTGCGTTTGCGCTCCCAGTCGGCGAAAGAATTCACACCCTTGAGCGGGTCGGGCAACTCACGAATCACAGGCAATTGGTCAACGCCAGGCATATCGGGTTTTGGGTAAGCACTGCCTGTATTCTCTTCATTATAGACAAGAGGCAGCGATTCGTGTTTCTCACGAAGGACGAGGACCAGTCCGCCACGCGGCTGAAGGCTGACCTCCTGCGGCAAAGACTTAGCATCCGAGCGGGTGATGGACCAAGGATTCTCTTTATTGCCCGAATCAGCAAACATCCATGCCACAGACTCTTTCTTCGCGATGTTTTTCAGTGCCAAAGGAACACTCTTGGTCTGGTCCGTTCCGTTGATGGCAGCAATGTACCATGTATCACCGCTTCTGCGTGCCATGACGACATATTCGGCAGGATAGCCGGCAAGCAGGCGTGTCTCGTCCCATACTACCGGCAATTCGCCCAAAAAGCGTTGTACGTCGGCAGGCTGAGCCAGAAAACTCTCGGGACGGTCGGCCAGATGCTGCAATCCAGACTCGTAGAGCACGGTCAGCGCCAATTCATGTGCATGAGTGGTGATATGAGGATGCTGTGAGTCGCTGAATGCGCAGGGAGTGTAGTCCATCGGACCGATAACATTGCGTGTGAAAGGCAATGTGGCGTTGTGAGCCGCCGCCTTATTGGTGAATGTAGGCACATTGTTGTACCATTCGGCGCCATAGACCGCCTCGGTGGTAAGCAGATTGGGATATGTGCGCTGCCAACCACGCGGGATGGTAGCCCCGTGGAAATTGACCAGAAGGTGATGGCGGGCTGCACTTTCCATCAGGTCGATGTAGTAGTCCATGTTCATCTGGTTGTCGCCAGAGAAGAAATCAATCTTCACGCCAGCGATGCCATTTTTCTCACACCACGCAAATTCTTTTTCGCGGTCTTCCGGTTTATTGAGGCGGTATTTTGGACCCGGTGCGCCATTTACCCATCCAACGGAAGAATTGTACCAAATCATGGGTTTAACTCCGATACCGTTGGCGTATTTGAGGGCATCCTCGATGTTTTTTCCGTCTTTCATCTCATCCCATTCCGCATCGATGAGCACATAAGGCAGACGCAAGACGGATGCCATATCGACATACTGTTTGATAATGTTGTAATCGTTGGAACCGTGGTTATTGGCCCAATATATCCATGACACCACACCGGGTTTAATCCATGATGTGTCGGCAATGCGCGAAGGTTCTGCCACATCGGTAATCAATGTGGAAGCAACCACGTCAGCCAGAGAACCGATGATAGCCACGCGCCATGGGGTATGCCAACTGCCCGAGAGCGAAGATTCGTTTTTGTCGGGCGTGACACGGTAGTTCTCGCCTTCGTTGTAGAGGCAAGATGCGCTTTGCTTGCGCTCAATATTCGACTCAGAGATAAGCGTGAAGACATTTTGTGAAGATTCGACAAGCGCAGGATATCCCCATCGATTAGATTTTCCCTTTCCGTCGGTGGCAAGGGGGAAGAATGACTCATACGGCTCCGTCCATGGCTGTATCCACCGTTTTTTACCATCAGGGATGCGATAGGTGGTCATTTCCTCTTTCAATGTCTCCTGATTAAGTCCCGACAGTTCATACCGGAAAGCCAATCCGTCGTTGAACAACCTGAACACGACTCGCACCGTATTGCCTTGCGGGTCAAGATAGTCGCATGAGCACTCCGTAGCCTGATTGTAAGGATGAAGCGTCTTTCCGGCCAGCATTGTGTAATCGACATTCAGGCGCTGTTGTCCGGTGATTTTTTGGAAGGTCAGTTTGCCCCCTCTTTTTGACGTACTGATGCCCAAAGCAGGAATTTCGAGCACAGTCTGTTTTTTGTATTTGACAACAGCCTGCCCTTCAGTAAGTTCAAGTGAGAGCTTTTTGTCTGGCGATTTGATTTTCACCGACTTGGCATTTGCGAGACCTGCAAAAGCGGTCAACACGACGAGTAATAATAGCGTTTTTTTCATTATCAAGGCAGTTAGTTAAAAATTTCTGCTAAGGTAAGAAGAAAAAACGGAATAAACTAAGAAAAACGTTACAAAGTTACTTTAAGATTGTTCCATGTAATGGATCTCACAAATTATGGGTTACGAACACCGAATCATTTCGACAACGGATGTCACGAATTATACGGATTTTGCCTGTAACGCCACACGAGAAAGAGCCATACATTGTCTTGTCCCAGAAAGACAAAAAAAGAATCAATGGTGTCCGCTTAAAGACTGCAAATTGTCTCAAGGGCATCAACCAACTTCCGCCCTTAAGGAGTATTTATTTTTACGGGGGGGGCAACTAACTGATTATAAGGTTGTTAAATAATAATTTCACACAAACCGCCCCCTCCTCTCCTTTGAAAAAGGAGGGGAGACTGCTGGCGCCCTTGAGATGATTTGTAATCATTTAGCGGACGCCAATATTTCTGTATCCATAAAAAAGGGGCATACATAAAGCATGCCCCATACATATTAAATTAAATGACCCTTGTCGAATTATCAGACATATTCTTTGATTTCCTGTTCACCAATCATCGCGCGGTAAGCATTGAGAGCGAGGGCAGTGAGTTCGTCTTCACCGGGATAGACGAAAACGGGAGCGATATAACTCACACGTTTCTTGACGCCTTCGGACACAAATTTGCTATGCGACATGGCACCGGTGAGAATGACAGCATCGACTTGTCCACAGGTGACGGGAGCGAGTGAGCCGAGCCATCTTGAAATCTGATAGACCATGGCATCGAGGATGAGACGTGCATGTTCGTCGCCTTCGTTGATGCGGCGCTCCACCTCACGCACATCGTTGGTGCCGAGATGTGCTGTGAGTCCGCTGTGTCCGTTGATTTTGCGCAACATCTCGTCGCGGGTGTATTCGCCGTTATAACACAGTTTGACGAGTTGCACCGTGGGCAGCATACCTGCGCGTGAAGGCGAGAAGGGTCCGTCGCCACTGAGCGCATCGCTGCACTCTACCGCCTTGCCGTGTTTGTGCATGGCGAAAGAAATGCCGCTACCCATGTGACAGACGATAAGGTTCTGCTCCTCATATTTCACGCCATGCTCACGGCAATACCGCTTGGCTATCTCACGCTGATTGAGAGCGTGCCAGATAGTCTGGTGTGGCAATTCTGGCAAACCCGTAACGCGCGCCACATCATCGAGTTCATCAACGACACCGGGATCGACAGTAAACGCACGGCATCCGGGTATCTCTTTCGCCATGCTCAACGCGATGAGCGAACCGAGATTGCAAGCATGATGCAGACGTGGATGCTTTGTGTCCTCAATAACCTTCTCATTGAGTTCATATACGCCGCTCTCGATGGGTTTGACAAGTCCGCCACGGCCTACAATAACATCAAAATTCATTTCTTCTCCCTGCCGGTGCAGTTCCTCGATGAGTTTTGATGGGTTTGACAAGTCCGCCACGGCCTACAATAACATCAAAATTCATTTCTTCT
>CAMJAO010000119.1 GCA_946403615.1 uncultured Prevotellaceae bacterium | reverse complement strand
CTTCAAGTTTATAACCGGTAGCGATAAATTCCGGACAGTCCCAAAAACTGGCTGTTGGTTCTACTGTGGAGCAATATACGAATGCGGCTATCAAAAAGGCCACCCATCCGCAGATATTGTCCACCAATCTGTACTTTTTCATCAAAAAAAGACTAAAATAATACTATTTCGAAATAATTAGGTGCAAAATTAGTGCAAGTTGAGCGTAATACAAAATGAAAAACTCGATTTTTCATTTTTATTACCGAAACGCCGCCTAAATTATGAAAAATTAGTGCAAACCGAAGACAAAACAAAATATAAAACCTTGTTTTATGTTTTTTTTGTTGAGGCGCCGCCTAAATTATGTAAAATTAGTGCAAGTTGAGCGTAAAACAGTTTTATGTTGATGTGCCGCCTGTTTTATCTTGAGTTACATTTTTCAGTCCTACAACTCCCACTCATACCGGTCATAGCACACGGCTCGTGCACCGAAACCCTCTTTTTGCCAGATGAGCGACTCGTTGAGCACACGGCCCTCTTCCTCTGAAGATTTGCCGAAATCGATATAAGGCCAGTCTGCGAAGTCATGACGGATGATGCGGTCATAAAGAGCATCAACTGCATGGAGACGCTTCCCTTCAGGAGTGGCAGAAATGTATTGCGCATGTGCCACTTGTGGCGTGACGTAGAGCACTGTGCCGGCCACAGGGGTGCCGTCGTCTTTTCGCGCCAGATACAATCGTATCTGTTCGGGAAAACGCGAATGCAACAGTTGGATTTCTTCTAAAGAATGTACGGGCAGCGCATTGTAAGTGCGCCGGAGGTTATCGGTGAGTATAGGCCAGAACACACTGAAATCATCGCATACATCAACCTGTATGCCGTTGGTGTGTGATTTGTTGGCGGCATATCGCCTGTCGCGGTGCCATTTCGCTGCGTCGGCGGTGCGGATGACCGATGCCACATCGCGCCCGATGAGTCGGGCATGACACACTTTGAACAGCGCGTACAAATCCTCTTCCGATGGCTGGCGGTGGTAGATATGGGGAATGACCTTATAAACAACCCGTTTGACTCCGGTCTGCCATAAGTCATCATTCAGTGCTTCGAAAATTTCGCAAACGGTCTTGGCGGTGCACTGCTCACTCATAACCAGTCCGCCGTATGTCAGACCTTGGTGGGAGTAGAGCGTGTCATCATCCACATGGGCAGGCATGACGGCCAACAATTGTTGGTCGTCGTAAAACATCAGTGAGTGGTCATTGAACCGCTCCTGATGATAGTCCATGTAGCGGCGGTCGATGAGGAAAGAGCCGTTTTTCGATGCTTTCACAAATGCATTCCACTCATCGGCGCGCTCCGGTTGATATCTGACGATTTGCATGACAGTTATGTATAGTCTAATATCTCCCCTTGCCCTTTGGGCAGGCCATGGTGAGCGAGCTTCGCTAGGGAGGAGGGCGCGGGGTCTTATTTACTCTTCAAAAACTCCTCGTATTCACGGATATAGTCCTCTTCTTCAAACAAATCCGAAGCCAAGACCAGACAAACGGCTCCTGAGGAGAAATCGTCGAGTGTCCGCCAAATTCCGGTCTCAACCACCAAGCCTTGATAGGGGTGGTTCAACAGATAAGTCTCTTTGGATGTGCCGTCGTCGAGCGTGACGTGGAAACTGCCGCTGATGGCGACAATCAATTCACGGCAATGTTTATGGGCATGTCCGCCACGGCTTTCTCCGCTTGGCACATCATATACCCAATAGACACGGCGTATCTCAAATGGCACATCGGTCATCTCCTCTGTTACGGTCAGGTTGCCACGGGGATCGACAATCTTTTTCAGTTCGATGATTCTTCCTATCTCTGTTTTCATATAGTCATAACGGAAAAAACAATGAAATATTTTTCATGTCAGCAAAAAACCGCTTTCATGTCAGCTACTCATATTTTTTTAATTATCTCATTTCTTAATTTTCTAATTTTCCTTACCTTTGCACGGTGAAAGAGTTGAAGTATGAAGAAATGGCTTAAACAGATATGCACATTGATGTATGCACCCGTCAAGAACAACCTCTGGTTCTTCTTCTGGATGTATCTTCTGGGCATGGCTTGCGTGTTGCTGGTTTTACGCACGGGCAAGCACCGTACGCCTGTTGACCTCTTTCTCGACCTTTATGTGCTTTGTGCGCTGCTGATGATAATTCCCCGCCGCATCAGGGGATGGGTGCGAGCGCTGCTCTATGTGATATTTTATGGATTGGCGCTCATCGATGTGTTTTGCTGCTACCGTCTGGGTGGTCCCATCGGTCCCTCATTGCTGCAAAATGTTTTACAGACCAATCCGCGCGAGGCTTCTGAGGCCCTTTCCACATATGTCACATGGCAGAGTATATGCACCCCGGTGCTCGTGATTGTCGCCCTTCTCGTTGCCCATATCGTCGTAACCCTATGCCGTGCACGGTGCAACCCCACGTCCGCTTTAGGCAAGTGGCTGCATTGGCAATTGCCTGTCAAGAAAGAGCCGATAGCGGGTGCCGCATGTTTCGTGGCTGCCGTGCTGAGCATCTTCATCGCGTGGCAGGATAAACGCTTCTTGTATTATAACATTTGCAAGGCCGACACCAACCTTGAGATGCAGTATTATTTGCAGAAATTCCCCACGGTCACAGAATTTTATCTGCCTGTCTATCGTCTGCTCCATGCTGTCAATGTGGTGCGTATCTCCCAAAATGAGATAGAGACGTTGGTGGAGCATGCCGACGAGGTGAAGGTGGACAGTTGCTCGTTTCGTTCACCCAATATCGTGCTGGTCATCGGCGAGAGTTACAACCGTCATCATGCCGCCGTGTATGGTTATGACAAACCCACCACACCTTGGCAGTCGGCCATGGCCAATGACAGCAGTATGGTTTTCTTTACGGACGTGGTGGCTCCGTTCCATCAGACCTCAGAAGTGTTCAAACTTGCATTCTCGCTTTATGCATATGGCGAGAAAGGCTCATTTACTGATTATCCGCTCTTCCCGCAACTGTTCCTAAAGGCTGGTTATCATGTCACGTTCATCACCAATCAGTATGTGCAGTCGCCGATACAAAACACATGGGATTTCGGCGGCAGCAACATCATCAACGAACCCACACTCAGCCGGTCGCAGTTCAGTGACCGTAACACGGACTTACACGATTTTGACGAGGATTTGCTGACGGATTATGACTCACTCAGCACACGACAGACCGACCATAATCTCATCATCTTCCATCTCATGGGGCAACATGTCAATTACAATGAGCGTTACCCTGCAGGCTACGACCGTTTCCATGCCGCTGATTACAATCGTCCAGACTTGACCGAACATGAGCGGGAGATTTTGTCTGAATACGATAATTCCACGCTTTACAACGATGAGGTGATGCGTCGTATCGTGGCGCTCTTCGCCGATAAAGACGCCATCGTCATTTATGTGCCCGACCATGGCGAGATGATGTTTGACCATGAGGGCAGTGGCGAATATGGCGAGTCGTTCGGACGCACCATGGATGTGACTACCGACAGCCAAGTGCGTCAGCAGTTTGAAATACCTTTCTGGATATGGATGTCTGCCGCTTATAGAAACACGCATCCCGACATTTATCAACAAGTCCGTGAAGCCAGGGATAAACCGTTCATGACCGACAATCTAGATATGCTGCTTTTGGGGTTGGCTGGCATTTCATGTCCCGACTATCGCCCAGACGACGATCTGCTCAATCCCTCATACAATCCATCGCAACCGCGCATGTTGATGGGCACGTTGTTGTATAAGCGTCAATAGTATGATTATTAAGGTTTTTAAGTTCCTTAATGGATTTATCCTCCTATCAGTCCTTTTCCTAATGTGATGACCTCGCAGTCGGTGAAGCGGTCGCCATCGATGGTCAGGCGTATCAGGGTGCGTTCTTTTTGCCAACCTTGCATACCTGCTGCGCCGGGGTTGATATGCAACAGACCTAAAGTCTTGTCGTATTGCACTTTTAGAATGTGTGAGTGACCGCTGATAAACAATTTAGGCGGCGATGCGTAGATGCGTGCCCGGATAGAAGCGTCGTAGCGGCCGGGATAACCGCCGATATGTTTCATCAGCACATCCACATCCTCGCATTTCCACCGCAATATCTCAGGATACATTCGTCGTAGGTCGCCGCCGTCGCAATTACCGCAGACAGCGCGCAAAGGGCGGAAAGCGGCCAACCGTTCTGCCAATTCCATAGAACAGATGTCGCCCGCATGCCATATCTCATCGCAAGGCTCGAAATATTGCAGGTATTTATCATCCCAAAAAGAATGCGTGTCGCTGATGATGCCTATTTTTTTCATTTTTCTCCCTTACTCCTTCTGATAAACTCCGCGATCCACTTCGCTGTCTCTTCCTGACCGAGGATAGAGGCGTCGACACAGAGATCATAGGATGCGCTGTCGCCCCAACGTTTGCCGGTGTAGAAGTTGTAATAAGTGGCGCGGTCTTTCTCCTGTCCGGTGATAATCTTCCGGGCGGCAGCCTCATCGCAACCATGGCGCTCGCGCACCTGACGGATACGGTACTCGAGTGGGGCGGTGATGAATATGTTAAAGACATTTTCCATGTCGCGCAATACATAATCGGCACATCGGCCCACAAACACACACGATCCCGCTTCGGCGGCGCGACGAATGGCATCACTCTGAAACTGGAACAGGCTCTCCTGTGAGAAACGGTTGTCATGGATGTCATTGCCGCCGATGTAAGGCAGACGTATATTGAACAATGACCGTAAAAAGCCTTTGTGCTCATCATTCTGCTCAAAAAACTTTTCGCTGAATCCGCTTTCTTTTGCGGCAAGATTCAGTATCTCGCGGTCGTAAAACTGACAACCGAACTCGTCTGCCAACAATTTTGCTATCACACGGCCACCTGAACCGAGTTGTCTGCCTACGTTGATGATGATTTTCATGATGGTTTAGTGTTGAGGGGTTCTTTTGAGGAATGAAGGAATTGAGGAGTTAAGCCAATACCACTTCATTCGTGAAGTGATTTGGGAGGTTAGATTTGATAGGGATATTCACTCCCCTTGCCCTTCGGGAAAGCTACGGGGTGACGAGCTTTGCTCGGGATGAATGGGTTGGGGGTGAGGCTTTAATTTTTTCATAAACCAATACATCATGCAGAATGCCACGATGGCGGCAATGCCGTCTGAAGTCGGAAGTGATGCCCATACACCATTCAGCCCGAAGAAAGGCGGGAAGATGAGCAACAGCGGCAACAGAAACAGTAATTGGCGTGAGAGAGAGAGGAAGATGCTGATTTTCACCTTGCCGATACATTGGAAGAAATTGGTGATCACCATCTGGAAACCGATGATGGGGAACAGCATCATATTGATGCGAATACCATCGATACTCAGATTGAGCAACGTGGCGTCGGTCGTGAAGAGACGTGCGCAATAATAGGGGAAGAACATGGCGATGAGCCAACCCACGAGCATGATACAGGTGGCTGCGATAATGGACAGTTTCAATACGCGCATCAGACGGTCGTTTTGCTGTGCACCGTAGTTATAACCTGCTATGGGTTGCATGCCTTGGTTCACACCCATCACAAACATGACAAACATCATGGCGATGGAGTTGGATATGGAGTATGCGCCCACAGCCATGTCACCGCCATAACGCACAAACTGATTGTTCATGAATATCACAATCAGGCAGGCGCAGGCGTTCATCAGGAAAGGAGAGATGCCGATCGCGATAATGTTTTTCACCAGATGCGATTTCAGACGGTAGATGCCGCGTTTCAAATGCAACAGTTCTTTCTTGTCAGAGAACAACCACAATTGCCATATCATGGCCAGTGTCTGAGAGATAATCGTGGCAAAGGCGGCACCACGGATGCCCCAACGCCACCACCAGATGAAAATGACATCTAACAGAATGTTCATTGCCACCGTGAAAATTGTGGCGTACATGGCATGACGAGGCTTTGAAGCGGCACGCAAAACGGCATTCATACCGAAATACATATGGGTGATGACGTTGCCCGCCAGGATGACTTCCATGAACTCACGGGCGTAGGGCAGCGTCTGGTCGCTGGCGCCGAAAAACCGAAGAATGGGGTCGAGGAAAATAAAACTGATGACGGCAAACGCTATTCCTATAATCAGATTGAGTGTCACAGTGTTGCCGAGAAGGTTCTGAGCCGTGGAGTAATCGCGCTGTCCCAGTTTCACACTGATGGTCGTAGAGGAGCCCACACCTACCGCGGCTCCGAAGGCAGCGCTCAGGTTCATGAAGGGGAAGGTGACGCCCAGACCTGCAATGGCGTCCGGACCCACCTGCTGACCGATAAAAGCACGGTCGATGATATTATAAAGACTCGAAGCGGTCATCGCGATAATCGCAGGCACGGCATATTGCACCAACAAACGGCCTACAGGACGGGTGCCCAACTCGAGTGTCGCTTTCTTGTTATCCATAATCTAATAAAACTGGTGCAAAAGTACATATTATTCTTGACATAAGAACATCAGGGCGTCGTTTTTTTTCTATCTGCAGCGATGTGCTGTTCCGTCGTATCTGAACTTGTAATCCATTAATAATCCAACATCTATCCCATTGAAAAATGTTAATTAATCCAAAAACATCGGTTTTCTATTTTTAGAATTTTTTAATTCTTAAATTTTGCAGTACCTTTGCAGCCGCTGTCACGAGATGGCAGCATTATTCAAACCTATTTAATAAATTT
>CAMJAO010000118.1 GCA_946403615.1 uncultured Prevotellaceae bacterium | reverse complement strand
GTTGAGCCACCATGAACTTGCCCTTGATGGTGCAGTCGGTAATGTCGGCATTGTTCAGTGAGAATGTGCTCTGGGCGGCAGTGAAGAACTTCGAACCGCGCAGGTAAAGCGTGTTCTCTCTGCCCTTGCTGTTGGCTTTTTCGATGATTTTTACCGTGCCGTTTTCCTGCATCTCGAAACTGCATGCCTGGTTGTCTGCGTCGCCCAGGAAGCGTCCTATCTTGAAGTTAGGCTTGCCGTTCTCAACGAGATAGATGGTCTGTACCTTGTCGGTCTTGCTGATTTCCGGGAGATACTCTGTACAGAGCATGGCCACCATTTCGTCCTTTTTCTGGTTCCACACCTCATAGACGAGTGTCTTGTAACTGCTCTCGCTCACCTGGCCGTATTTGCTCATCAGTTCGTCGGCGCTGGGGATGTCGATTTTCATAATATCACCATTAGAGTAGTTGCCAGTTCCCTCGTATGCCTCGTCCTCCATCATGCCGGTCTCCATGTACTCCTTCAGTGCTTTGTAGCGCTCGGGGTTGTTTTTGCGGTCGATAAGGTCGTAAAGGGGCATGAGTTCAAGTGCGTCTTCCTGTCCGAAGCCCACCACTGCGAGATTGTTCTTTTCGTCGAGCGACTGTATCCAGGCCTGTACGTTTGCGTCAGTGTCGTTGCCCTCTCCGTAAAGTGCTGCAGTGCTCTTGGTGCTACCGCCAATTGCAGAGATGGTTGTGGTGATGTATTTCTTGTTGCTTTCGAAAGTTTTCTTCTGGTCAGCGGTGACATTGCAACTACCCTCAATGATCTTGTTTTTGTAACTGCAACTTGCCATGGCCTTGATCTCATTCTCATTTTTACAGTATTGCTTGTCGCAGGTGGTACCGTAGCGCAGACGTCCTCCGAGGTCGGCTTTCAGGATGAGGTGCGATCCGTAGTTTTTGATGAGTTCCTTGAAACCTTCGGGTGTAGAGGGATAAAAATCATTGTTTCCGTCAACGGCGTCCAGTGCGGTCTGTGTCATGAATTTGCGCACGTTGCTGCGGTCGATGCCTTCCACATACGACTCACGCACCTTGACGTCGACCAATCCCAAACCGAACATGTTGGTCGTCTTCTCCGTCTGCGATTTGCTGAAGGTGGCGTTCGCCTCAGCCTTGAAACCGCCGCGTGAGCCCTTGATCTCAGAGTGTACCTCCATCTTCCTGGAGAGTTCGTTGATGCTGGTCGCACCGTACTGTTCCACTCTGATGACAGCGCTTGTACCGGAGTATGTCACGCCGCAACCCTCGTCACTGGCAGCGTTGACGGCCTCGATTTTGAGGATGGGGTTTCTCGAGATGGCGCTTTTCCCGGGTGCCTTGGTAATGTTGTAACCATATCCTACACCGTTGTTGCGGTTGCCCTTGGTGTCTTTGTTCTCAGGAGCCTCATTTTCCTCACCTCCGCCTTCGCCACGTGTGCGACTGTAATCGGGGTTGTCGAGGTTGCACTTCTGTGAGATAGGGAACGACTGGATTTCGTTGCCTTCCATGTCGCGGATGATCATCTTCGCCTCATTGCGATAGTCAGTCCAGTTGTCGAGCATACAAAGTTTGATGGTGGCGGGTCCGTGTCCGTGGTCGGGCAGCGCATAGCAGAAACTGTTTTTCTCGTCTTTGAACTTGATGTCGACTGTCCAGTCGCCGTCTGCGTCCACTTTCACAGGAACGGAGTAACCGCACTGGTCAAGATTCATTAATTCAAAACTGTTAGAGGTAGAGGCGTCAGACACCTCTTTAAGTTCATCACTGCATGCTGTGAAAGCAGTAGCGAAAATACCTGCGGTCAGGATGTTTATGAACATCGTCTTGACTAGATTCTTTTTGGTAATCATGTTTTTTGTCTTTTTTTGGCTTAAGGTTCAAATATTCACCTAAAATGAGCCTTAATTGTTGATTATTTCAATTAAGGCTCATTTATTCACCTGTAATCATTGATTAGTCCTTTGTTTGTCGGGCTTGTACTGCCTCAATAAGTTTGCTAGCAGCACCATTCTTCTCCTGATGGAAATCCCTCTGTGGTTCCTGAGCTTTGTCTTGATGACAGAGTTGAGCGCCTCAAGGGCGTTATTGGTATTCGGCACAGATCCGCCAGGGAAATCCTGATAAGTGAAAAGCGCGTCCAAGTGCATTTTGAGGCTGTAATACGCGCTTCTGGTTCTCCTGTGTGTATAGAAAGACTTGCCGTTGTCTGCAATGGTCTTTTCTTTGAGGAAATCCTTCCATCGGTTGTGCCAACTCTCCAGCATGGCACGGAACAGCTCCTTATCGGAGGTGGTTAGTGCCGACGCTATTATCTTCAGCTCCACCGAAGCGGGTAACTTCGGATTGCTGGTCAGCAACTGGCGTACGCGCTGAAGTTGGTGAAACTGGCACAGTTGGTATGGCGTGCCTGACAATATTCCTTTCAAGCCCGTAAAGCCGTCGCTCACAACGGCTTTAACCGACAGGCCGGACTTTTCCAGATGCGCCAAGCCCTCACGGTAATCGTCCAGCCGTTCTTTGCTGCCGATGAACTTGAACCACAGCACACGGCTGTCTGAAGCGTCCATGAGAATCACCACCCCGAAATTACGACCCCAATACGTCGTGTCCATGAGAACTACGGCCTCGTGCGCTTGCAAGGATATCTTCCCTATGCCCATCGTCTTCAACCTCCGCTTGATGGTTGAGACTGAAACCTTAAAACGGACAGCCAAATCAGACACGGTGGGCCGACCTGATGAATAAACGCTCACAACATCAACGTCAGAAGGCCAACGACGTCCGCTGAAATACCTGTTGCAATCCTTACACAGCCATAACTGGCTGCCGTTTTTTATACCCTTGCGGATGACCGAGTTACCGCCACATTTTGGGCATTTTTTTTGCCATTTTTCATGCGTATAATATAATAAACGATGCAAAGGTAAGTATTTCAGGCGATTACAACGATTTTAGGTGAATATTTGAACCTTATGCCCTTTTTTTTGTTGTTATACATTGTTTGTGTTGATTTCTGTGTGCAAAGTTATGGGGTGAATCTATAGGCTCCACTTTTTTCCGTGTTTTTTGTTCCAGATTATTGAGACATCTCATAAATATTGCGACAAAGTGCCGCCACCCCCTCCATATCTGTCGCAAAGAAGGCAAAAACGCGATGAAAAAGTTTATCAAAAGTCTTCAGTTCACCTAAAAATGCCTACATCTGCATTCTATGCATGATGAGACATCAGGAATGGCATACGATAGTTTTTTCAACAAAAAAAGCAGAGGCGCCATCGCACCTCTGCTTATCATGAGAATCACTGTCTTGTGATGTTATTTGCGGATAAATTTCTTACCGTTCTTGATGACGATGCCCTTGTAGTTGTCGTTCACCTTGACACCCATGATATTATATGTGGGAGAAGAGGTGACATCGTCATTTGTCAGTTGGTTGATGCCCGATGTATGGTAGAACAGCACCTTGTCGATGTTGCAATAGGGATTGTTGATGGTAAGACGGATGATTTGCTGTCCTTCGGGAATCTCATTGGTGAAGGTGCCCATCACAGCCTTATAGGTGTCCCATGAACCTTCGCCTGTTTTCGGCACATTGATTCTGGCCAGCGGCACCAACGTTCCGTTCTGAACGAGTGCGAGACTGAATCCTGAACCGTCGAGTCCAGATGACACGTAAGCCTCATAATTGTACAATCCGGCCTTTGTCACATTGACAGTGTATTCGGTCCATTCGCCAGCGGCAGTATATCCAAGCGCATAACTGTTATTACCGGTCACGATATCCACGCCTCCGTTGTCGTTGCGATAGCGAGTATTGCCCTCGTCTTCAGCGTCTGAATCATGGTATGTGAAATTCTCACCACCTGAATCAAAGTCTTCCACCTCAATCATGCCAGGCAAAGTGGCAGTGCCTTTATGAGGTATGCGTTTGTTGTTAACAACAAATTGATATTCAGCCACTTTTGAATACTTACCTTTGTTATCAACAGCGACAGCGTTGAATTTGAAGGTACCTTTCTGATTCGGGACATAGGAATAGTCGTAAGGCTGGCTAGTGAATGTCGTCACAAGCACATCGTCACGATAGAGCATTACCTTTGAAATCGATGCTGTCGATGATGAAGCATCCACATGTATTGTAGCGTTCTCTGAGATCACACCCGGGTTGGGATTGGAAGAGACAGCGATATTGATGTTGTCGTCCACCTCGATGCAGTTGAACACCAGTTTGTCGATGTTACAACTGCTGCCCGTGATGTTGATGCGGAAGATGTGCTCTCCTGCCTCGAGCGGTATGAGCAAACGTCCGTGCATAGTGCTGTAGACATCCCAGTTGTTCTGTTGCAGACATGGAATGACGATGTTGTTGGTAAGAGCCACAAGCGAGCCGTTCTCGTTGAGCGACAAGTTGAACGAGGAATTGGTGGCACCTGAAGAGACGAATGCGTCATATTCATAGACACCAGCCTCTTTCACATTGACCGTGTATTCCAGCCATTCGCCACTACTGGTATAACCGATAGCGTAACTGTTGTTGCCTCTGACTATATCCACGCCGCAGCCTTCATCGGAACGATAGTTGACCTTACCCTCGTCCTGATTGTCACTGTCGTGGTAAGAGATGCCCTCAGCGCCCTGGTCAAAGTCCTCGGCCTCAAGCGTTCCAGGCAATTCGGCGACACCGTTGTAGGGAGTACGCGGCGGGAAGGTATTGAAGCCAGACATGCGCTCATAGGTAGAGCCGTCAGTGGCGGTGACCACGGTCTTGACATTGTAGCGTCCTGTATGATCGGGGGTATAAGCAAACTCAAAGTTATTGGTAGTGAACGACTTGCTGAGAGTGCCGTCGATATACACATCAATGCGGGAAATCGTCTTCGTCTTCAGTCTGGCTTTTCCGCTGATTGTCACAGGCTCATTGACAGTGGCTTTGATGGGCCAGCATTTTACATACGTGGAAGACTCCTTGACCATGCCGGGGAATGGGCTCTTTGCTTTTTGGGCTTTTTCGCTCGCCATGTATTGACGCAACCACGTCATCGCAGGACGGTCCTCGCCATCTTTGATGAGACCTGAGTTACCGTCGGTAGTCCATGTGGCGCCATAGATATATCCCCAGAGGGTAATGCCGGCACAGTAGTCCTTCTCCCACATATAAGGAATCTGGGTTTGATACTGCTGCTCTTGCTGGGCATCGTCGGTGGTACCGATATCATATTCGGTGCTGTACATCGGCATCTTCAACTCGCGTTGAATCTCATCACACGCGGCAGTAAATTCCTCGAAAGAGATGTCGGTGAGGTCGTGCGACTGACATCCGTAAGCGTCGATGGGCGCACCGGCGTCGCGCAATGTCTTGACAAGGTCAATGAACTGATCTTTTTGCCAACGGAAAGTGTTGTAATCATTGTAGATGAGGATGGCATCCGGCCAACGCTCATGCGCCATTTCAAATGCCTTGATAATCCAATCATAACCGGTGACACCGTCACCTCCGAGCGCATTCTTATAGGGAGCGGGATTATGACCCGCCACAGCCTCGTTGACCACGTCGATCATGGGCAGGTCAGGATAATGCGCCTTGACCCCGTCGAACCACTCCTCAATGGCCACAGTCTGCTCACTGGTGGATATGTCATTCATCCATCTTGGATACTGACCACCCCAAATCAGTGTATGGAATTTGTAGGTGAAGCCATGTTGCTTTGCATAATCGAAAGCCCTATCTGCACCTCCGAAAGTGAAAACACCGCGTTGGGGTTCACACGCATCCCATTTGGACTCGTTCTCGGGTGTGATTTGATTCCACAAGGTATAATACGGCTCGTTACCGTAATCTACTTGTCCCCTTGTGGTAATGTTTCCCAGAAATTTGTCTGGGTTTTTTGACAACTGCGCTTGGGCACTCACAGTGAGCAATCCCGCAGCAAAAAACAGTAATAATGTACGTTTCATTTTGATGAATCGATAGCAGTTTTGAAAATGAATGTTTTTATAGGTTGATTTGAAGCATGGTAAATGAATACGGCGCGATGTCGAGGGTCATTTTCTTGCTTGCCTTGATGCTTTCCTCCTTGGGTTGGATGGGCTGCGCGTCGTAGTTGTTCTCGTCCTGAGCCTGACCAGAGATGACGGTCTTGACAGCCTGCGACTTCATTCCCTTGAAGCGTGAGAGGTCGATGTTTGCCTTTTTGGCTTCGTCGCTGGCATTACAGATTTTGACAAAGAGTTGGCGTGTTTTGGTGTTGAGCACCACCGACTGTCCTTGCAAGTTGGTAGCCCCGTCGATTTTAACACAGTCGCCATAGTAATAGTTACCTGCTGATTTGCCGAACATCTGCTGCACATAGTAAGAGCAGGTGAGATAGGGACGCTCATTGTCGAAGTAGATGAGGTCGGGGTTCCAGTTGGTGTTGTCGCGGCGTGCGAAGAGGGGCGCATAAGAAGTCATGCAGACCACATCGCCGTTTTTCTCGACATGGAGCAGATAGAGTCCCTCAGCCAGAGCGTCGATAAGTTTTTTGTCCTTGGCGGCATATTCACCCAGATAGACCTTTGTCTTGCGGTCGCGGGGATAATTGTCGTATTGACGTGTTTTGAGGAAAAAGTCGCGCGGTTCGTAGTAGTGCTCATCGAGGATGGGGAGTCCCACTTCCTCAGCCACTTTCCAACCCGTCTCGAAGTCGGGGTTGCCGGGGTGTGAACCAGGACCGGCCGTACCTACGATGACAATTTCGGGATGAGCCTTGGTGACACGCTCGTAGAT
>CAMJAO010000117.1 GCA_946403615.1 uncultured Prevotellaceae bacterium | reverse complement strand
TGTCCGTATCAACTTCAGCAGCCGTACCGGGATGAAATAATCAAGTTTGCTATCAGGCGTTTCCATATCATTCAAAATGTCCGGCAGAATTGTCGGGCATTTTGAATTTTTCCGAGGAGGAGAGAACGGTCGTCAGGCCGTTCTTGTTGTATATAGTTGTCAGTATTGTCTTTTGAAAATAACAGTTTGTCTTAGTAAACAACCATGGCAACATAAATACAACAAACCACCCCGCCTCCTCCTTATCAGAACACGAAACCGAGGTTGATGTAATAATAGAATTTCTTGGTGAGGTTGCTATACCCTATAGAGCCGCCCATTGGACCGAACATCGTATTGAAATAGTAACTGAGCGAGCCGCCGAGCATCGTTTTCGACTTGAGGATGTGTTTCAATTCCTGGGCATCCTGTCCGGCACCGAAACGCATGAGAATCACATGGCTGGTCGTGGGTTTGTATTGCGCTTGCAGTTGGCATGCCAGCATTTTGTCCCACGCCAATTGCAGATTGCCCACCCCCGGGAACGGCAGTTGCTGCTCGAAGTAATGCCCATGCCACTCGCCGCCCATGACATTACTGATGACGAAAGGCACATTGTCGGTGAAAACGAGTCTGCCGTATAACATCGGCTGGATGGCGAATTTATGATTCAGCGGGAATGTCATGCGCCACATCCCGCTGTACTCTCTGATACCGACCTTACCGTCTAAGGTGATGAAATTGTCGGTATGGTATGCGTATTTGGCCAAAAAACGTGCGCCACGGGTGGGGAAGTGCCAGTCATCTTCGCTGTCGTACCACACTTTTCCCTCGTAACTGACCAAGCCCTTGTCTTCTGTGGTGCCGTCGGCAATGTGATCCGGTTGCCGGTCTATCAGCATCGAGTGATAATCGTAATAATCCCAGTTGGCACCGATGCTGATGTTGAAATTTCGGACATTGAAATTGAACAGTGTCAGTTTCACGGTGTGCTGGTTGTAATTCATGCTGTACGCCTTGTCGCCGTAATCGTAGAAGTCGATGTCGTTGTTGCGGAAGATGTAGGAAAGGGTGGGGCGGAAGAAACTGAGCGGGTGAAGCGACCAGTCGGCACGGGCCATCATCCGCTTGCCCAACCTCACGGTCGCCTCCATATCCATAGGCACCTTCGTGTAAATAGGCAGTTCGGCATTGGCTTGCAGGGCCACCGCCTCTTCGTTGTCGAAACGCACACCGATATTGAGCCGTTTTCCGCGGCGCGGCCCGGCTATGAACGACACCTTTGCCGAGGCTTCGCCGGGATTGTGCTGGATGCGGTAACTCGCCGACCGATAGTACGTGTCTTGTCGGATAGCCGTGGCGATGTTGTCGGCACGGTCCATGTCGATACTGTCGCCCAGGTGCAAACGGAATTTCTTGCGGATATACGACTCGTCGCTTTTCGTCATATTCTGGAATTCCAATTCCCTGATTTGATAGCGGGTCTTTGTCAGCGGCGGCGTATGCGTAATCACGTACGGGGTGGTGTCTTTCGGCGTGATACCCAGTTTGTCGCGCAGAGCGACGATTTCGTCCCAATGTTCCATGGCGGCCTCTTCGCCCCTTCTGATGAGTGTGTCAACGGCATTGGCTGAGAAACTGGCCGACGAATAGCCCTTGGTGTTGACCTGGATCAGCAGGTCGGTGATTTTCAGGTTCTCTTCATATTTCCGCTTGCAGTTATGGTCGATGATTTGCAGCAGGATGCTCGACGTGGAGTTCAGTTCGCTGGCTTTTTTGAGTTCCGACTGCACACTCACACCGATGATATAGGTAGCCCCCATCTCCTTGGCCACGTCGGCGGGGAAATTGTTGACCAGTCCGCCGTCCACCAGCACCATGCTGTCTTTTCTCACGGGCGCAAAGGCGGCGGGTATCGACATGCTGGCCCGCATCGCCCGGCTGAGCACTCCGCTGTGATACACCTTTTCGGAGTAGTCGACCACATCGGTGGCCACGCAGGCAAAGGGAATGGGCAGTGTGTTGAAGTCGATGGAGTCATTATAGGGCGCCGTATAGGCATCGAAGAGTGTGGCGATATTCTTGCCGAGGATAATGCCACCTCCCTCGCTGTTTCTCTTCTTGCTGAACGACAGCCCCGAAGAGTAGGCGTATGTGTTTTGTTTCTCGCGCTCACGCAGACTCTGGTGGCTCAGGTCTTCACGGTCGGACAGCACAAACGACCAGTCCTGGTCTCTCACCAACGAGTCCAACTCGTGCGCGCGGTGGCCGCAGGCGTACATGCCGCCGATGATGCTGCCCATGCTGGTGCCGGTGATGATGTCGACGGGGATGCCCGCACGTTCCAAAACCTTCAGCACGCCGATGTGTGCCATTCCTTTAGCACCGCCGCCGCTGAGCACCACCGCCACCTTGACGGGCTTGTCGGGTTTGGTTGTCGTTTGTCCGTTCTCTGTCAGTGTTTGCCCTGCGGCGGTGAGTGCAAGGCAAAACAACGACATGAATATGTAGAATATGCGTTTCATGTGTGCAAATGTATAAAAAAAGTGTTTCTTTTCCTATCAAAACAGCCGGAAATTTGTATTATTTCATCCAATGTGGCAATATAACGTGTTTTATCCTATTGCGAAGATAAAAAACTATGCAATAACATTTTTTCCAATCCGGCCGTCAGAGTTGAATCTGTTTCAAAAAAAAATGGGGAAAAATAAATAAATTAGTATCTTTGCGGAAAATATCATGAAACGTATTAAAAACCGATGATAACAGGAGAGATAAAAAACCGCAGAAGAATCAATATTGCCGTTAACCATTCCGATGCATCGCCCTATAAACCTTGGGGGTCATAGATGCTTTGGTTTTGAAGAAATTGGAGAAGGCCGACTGGTCATTGAAATGTAAGTCAAAGGCGATTTGTCCGAGCGGAGTGTCCGAGGCGGAAAGCAACCTGCATGCCTCGTCATAAAGCAGTTGGGTGAGGAGGTTGTTAACGGTCTTTCCTGATACCTCTCGCACGATGCGTGAGAGATAGGTGTTGGTGATGCATAACCTGTCGGCATAATAGTCAATATGCCTGTATTCGCGAAAATGAGTGGCCGCCAAATGTAGGAAAATCTTGAAGACGTTTTCCTTATGAGAGAAGTCATGCGGCACAATTTCCTCAACAGAGTCCAGTTCGGCGACAAATACCTTGATGACATAGATGAGGCTCCTCATGATTTCTTTCATATATAGATGTGGAATCATGATGGCATTCTCTATCTGCTTGGCAATACCCATCAGTTCGTGTACCTTCATCTCGTCAAGGTGATACAATTTTGGGAATATGTTTCCGGACGCCGTTTTCTCTCCGTCCAAGACACCTTCCTTGTCCGGTCCTTCGATGCTGTCGGAATATGTCGGGTCAAGCAGCAAATACGCCAAGGCGTATTCGTCATCGACGGTGATGGCATTCACCTTGGCGTGGGGCGGCACCAGCAAGAGTTCGTTTGCCTTCACCTTGACATCTTTTTGTGCATAGACGAGATGCATCTCCCCTTTGGTGACCAGTAAACAAGAGAGGAAGGGCACCCCAGGCTCCATCAATAACGGCAGGAACGATACGGAGTCCGGCGTGGCGCAGCATGCGACCCGGGCTCCGTAATGTGCTTTTACGAGTCCCATGTCGGCCAAGGTGTCGATGAAGATGATTTTCCGGTCAGAATCCATAAAAAATTAGGTGTTATGGAGGGAGTTTTTCTGCATTTATTTGCAAAAATACGATATTGGTCGGTATTTTGCAAATTTAGTGTCGCTTTTTGTAAAAAAGTAAAGGAAAAGTAGCCTTATCTTTGCAACATCCAAACAATCAATACCCTTTTACCTATGGCAACCACAATCATTCTCATCCAACTGGCCATCGTATTGGCGCTGATATTCATAGGAGCCCGTGTGGGCGGTATCGGCTTAGGTATTTACGGCATGGTGGGCGTGTTCATCCTTGTCTTTGTTTTTGGACTCAAGCCGGGCAATATTCCCATCGATGTGATGCTCATCATTGTCAGTGTCATCACCGCCACCGCCGCACTGCAGGCTGCGGGCGGACTCGATTATCTGGTGGGACTGGCAGCCAAGTTCCTGCGTAAGCACCCTGATCACATCACTTACTACGGACCGCTCACCACCTGGCTCTTTTGTCTTGTCGCCGGAACCGCGCATACCAGTTATTCGTTGCTTCCCATCATTTCTGAAATAGCGACGAAGAACAAGATTCGTCCGGAGCGCCCCATGACCGTGGCTACGATTGCCGCTTCACTGGGCATCACAGGCAGTCCGATGTCTGCCGCAACCGCTGCCGTCATCAGTGCCGACCTGTTGGGCGGAAAGGGCATCGAACTGAAAGATATCCTGCTGGTCTGTATTCCTGCGTCGCTCATAGCCATTCTGGTTGCTTCGTTTGTGCAGAACCGCATTGGCAAGGAACTCGTCGATGATCCGGAATACCAACGTCGCGTGAAGGAAGGTCTCATTGACGTAAACGAGACTCTTGATACCGCGGAAAATACCGACCAATCATCATCGGACACCTACAAATACGCCAAACGGGCTGTCTTGGCTTTCCTGTTTGGAGTGTTCCTCGTGGTGCTTTTTGGCAGTATCCCCTCGCTGCGTCCTTCCTTTATGGTTGACGGTGAGATACAGCGGTTGTCGATGCCGCACATCATCGACATTCTGATGATGTCGATAGCCGCCCTTATCCTTATCGTGGGAAAGGCAAAGGTCGGTGATGCCGTGAAGGGTAACATCTTCGGCGCAGGCATGAATGCCATGGTGAGCATCTTCGGTATAGCCTGGATGGGCGATACATTCTTCAATGGCAATTTGGAGTTCTTCAAGAACGGTATTGCCGATATTGTCACCCAGTATCCTTTCCTCTTTGCCGTGGCACTGTTCTTCATGAGCATTATGCTATTCTCCCAGGCAGCCACCGTGCGCACCCTCTATCCTTTGGGCATCGGTCTGGGCATCAACCCGCTGGCCCTGGTGGCCATGTTCCCCGCTGTCAATGGCTATTTCTTTATCCCCAACTATCCTACCGAGGTGGCCGCCATCAACTTCGACCGGACGGGCACAACCCGCATTGGAAAGTATGTGCTCAACCATTCATTCCAACTCTCGGGATTTATTACCACTTTCGTCTCCATCGCCGTAGGTTATCTAATCATTACCGTTTTATATTAAAAAATATAATCCAACCTTTTATAAACGAAAAAACCTTTTATTATGAAAACAATGCGTAACATTTTCGTGCTCTTAGCACTGTTGGTTTCTGTCAACATCGTTGCAAAACCCAAAATCCGCATCATCGCCACGGGCGGCACCATCGCCGGTGTCAGCCAATCTGCTACTTCTTCTGCTTACAGCGCCGGACAGGTAGGCGTACAGACCCTTATCGACGCCGTTCCGCAAATGCTCTATTTAGCCGATATCAGCGGCGAGCAACTGGTGAACATCGGTTCACAGGACATGAACGACGAGGTATGGCTGAAACTCTCCAAGCGCATCAATCAACTGCTCAACGAAGAGGGTTATGACGGTGTGGTCGTCACTCACGGAACCGACACCATGGAAGAGACCGCATATTTCCTCAACCTGACCGTGAAAAGCGACAAGCCGGTCGTGCTCGTAGGTTCGATGCGTCCCTCGACAGGCATCAGCGCCGACGGACCGGGCAATCTCTATGCCGGTGTGGCTGCCGCTGCCAGCCCCGCTTCTAAAGGACGTGGCGTGATGGTCTGCATGAACAACCTGCTGCTCGACGCGAAAGATGTCATCAAGATGCACACCACCGATGTGGCTACTTTCCAAAGCGCCAACTATGGCTCGGTCGGTTATGTCTATAACGGTGAGGCCATCTACAACCGTACCACCGACAACCTCCATACCGTGAACAGCGAGTTCGATGTCACCAACCTCAACCGTCTGCCCAAAGTGGGTATAGTCTATGGCTATGCCAACTGCTCGCCACTGCCCATGCAGGCTTTTGTTGATGCCAACTTCGACGGCATTGTACTGGCAGGCGTAGGCGACGGCAACTTCTACAAAGACGTGTTCGACGTGGCACTGAAAGCCCGCCAGAAAGGCATCAATATTGTGCGCTCCTCACGCTGCCCCACAGGTCCCACCTGTCTCAACGGCGAAGTGGATGACGAGAAATACCAGTTTGTGGCAGCCCTCACGCTCAATCCGCAGAAGGCTCGCGTGCTGCTGATGCTTGCCCTGACGAAGACCCATGACTGGAAACAAATTCAGGAGTACTTTAAGAAGTATTGATTTCTTAAGTTAAGTGTGAACAATTAAGCGTTTAGAGATTATGAAGAAATCGCTATTATTCGGAATGATGCTATGCATGGCACTGACAGCCAATGCCCAGCAGGACAAGGACGCTTCGGCAGGTGAGGAATCCTTGTTCGAGAAAGTCACGAAAATAGAGAAGAAGCAGGACAATTTCCATTTCCTGCTGAACCTCAACAACAGTTTCGACGTGAATGAGAACGACGGCGAATTTCAGAATGCCAAGTTCAACATGCGCCAGATTCGTATCGAGGCAAAGGGAAACATCAATGACACTTTCTCTTTCCGCTGGCGTCAGCGTCTGAACCGAAACAACTCGCCCGCTCCCGACGGTATCGACAATATGCCTTCGTCATCCATCGACGTGGCCGGTATCGGAGTCAAGGTGAACGACAAGTTCTCCATGTTCCTCGGTAAGCAATGCGCAGCCTATGGCGGTATGGAGTTCGACCTCAACCCCATTGAGATTTACGAGTATTCCG
>CAMJAO010000116.1 GCA_946403615.1 uncultured Prevotellaceae bacterium | reverse complement strand
TGCATGACAATCTGGTCATTTTCAAACACGCCCACTTTGGTGGATATCATTCCAGGATTGATAGCGAGGATTCTCATAATATTAATAAGGTATAAAGGTTAACATGTGTATTTCCGAGCAAATTTACGAAAAAAAACGATACGTTGTATAAGTTTTGGAAATATTAACACAAAATAAGCGGGAAGAGGACATCATCAGCCAAAACCAATCACCTCAAAGGCGACATCATGATTCACGATGAGCACAAGAAAGGGCAAGTCCTTTGAGAACTTGCCCTTTCAAAAGTATCATTTTATCAGGCAGAAATAATATTATTCTAAAGAGAATTATTTCACTACCTGTTTCTTTCCGTTCACGATATACACACCCTTCTGGGTCGGTTTATTCAGCAGTTTACGGCCATCGAGCGTGTACCAAGTGTCGGATTGAGAATCGACGGTTGTAAATTGTGAATCGCTGATGCCTGTGGTTTCAGAAACAACATTGATGCTTCCACCCATATTTGCCAGAACAGTCTTTTTGCCGTCAGGATTGGAGGTTTTGGCATTCAGGAAACTCACCTCATACATACCCAGCAAATAGTCGGCGGGGATGTTGACAATGATACGTGCCACCTCTCCGTCCATGCCATCGAAAGAGAACAAACGTCCGGTGGAAGGATTCACAGACATCGATGCGCAGAGCATCTTCAGTGAGCCATCGCTCAACAGTTTACTGCCTGAGAAATCGGTCTTACCTGTGAACTCAGCCATAATGAGACCATCGGCATTGGTAGCAACCGTGATGCCCTCGGGCAACTGGAGGGTAAACTCCATACCGCTAACCTCCACATTGTTCTTCATCCGTACAGAGAGCACCTGTTGTGTTCCGTGAATAGCAGTTGCAGGTTCCACATAGATGGCGTTGTCTTCAGTGTCAGTATTCTCCGCTGCAGCCTGTTTGGGAGCGTTGGCAGCAGTATTTACTCCATGCAGGATAATGTTGGCGATGCCAGTCAAGTCAGCAATATCGATTTCGCCATCGGGTTTACCGTCATCACCTCCCGTCACGTCAGCCGCCGCAAGGATGAACCCTTCGGGATTTTTCTCAAGCAGATAATTGGCCATCATGGTAAAGTCGGCCACGTCGACCTCACCGTCACCATTGACATCACCAGGCATAACGACCTCTTCAATCTCCTTGTAGAGATAAATGGATCTCTGTCCGCTGCTATAACAACGGAACATATCTGCAGACTCGTTGTATTTAAGATAGTTATTACTGTTGCGGTTCTTCAGAGATACCACATACGAATCGCTCACGCCCAGCGTCCATTTCGCAGACGTAGCGTCGGTATTGTCAGCATAACCGAGTTTATTTGTCGAAACGCCTTTGATATACGAATCACCTTCCTTGATGGTCCAATAAGCAGGAGAGGTAGTCTCGACATAATCGAACACCACAGCCACCGCCTTGTTGCCAACAGCCGAAAGGTCGATAATCTCGTCCTCGACATGCACAGTGCCTACATAACCAGAAGAAGATGATGCATCCAGTCCGTTCCATGCCACATACGAGCCGTCGGCATTTGTACTGACAATGAGATATTTCTTGCCCGACACCAGGTCGTCAGCAGACTTGACGAGTTGATAACGTCCAGTGCCCACCACCGGTTCGGTGACAGTCAGTGTGTAAGATGCGGAGTTACCGTTATAGTCGTCATCGCCTGCGAATGTGGCGGTGATGGTTGTCTCACCAATGCTGAGAACTGTGAGTTCGCCTGTCTCTGCATTCACCTCGGCCACTTCAGGATTGCTGCTGGTATAGGTGACTGCCAGTGCTGAAGGAGTGGTTTTGAGGACAGGTTGGGTGACATCCATGCCAAATTCGACGGTGACGGCTTCCGGCAGGAAGTGCATGACGACATCATCTTTCTCGCCGATTAAGTCGTCGGTCTTCTCCACATAAACATAAGCCTTTTTCTGGGTAGAACTGTAACATGCGAAGCGGGGTGAAGCAGCATTATATTGTAATGTTCTGGAACCCGTTTTCACGACAGTACCGTCCTCATTCACGACGATATTCCACTCGAAGGAATCCTCAGAATTACCAAGCGAGTTGCCTGATGAATATGACAGATATGTATCATCGTCCATCTGGAGCGTCCATGCGCCCCTCTCACCGCCCAAGGTCAGTATGGTAGCATCAGAATCATAGATTGTCACCTCATGGTTTTCAGCGTCGTATTCCACGTCGTTGGGCAATCCGTATGGTGTGGATGCGTCAGAGAGACCATTGAGTGCTTTGGCACCACCCTCATAGACTACGATCAATTTACGTCCGGCTTTGAGGTTGGAATTTTTAAGTACTTTCGTATATACCGTACCTGTGCCTGGGATGTGGAACACATACTTTGCTGAGCTCACTTCACTAATATCATCTCCCTTAACGCCGATAGCCTTGACGGTGCAAGTCTCACTGAGTGTGAAGGGTCCGGTGTATGGTGTGCTATCCGTTGTAGGTTCTGTGCCGTCGGTTGTATAATAGATGACGGCATCCTCGGTCTCGCAAGTGATTGTAATTTGCTTCGGCTCATTATAAGTACCTGCTTCGGGCGAGAAGACGGGTGTTTCAACATTGCTCAATCCTTTAAAATTGAACGAGATGTACTTTGTACTGCTGTTCTTTGTGATATCCTCCAATGACCACCAATCGGGTATTTTTGTGCCGTTGGAGGTATTATTATAGAATACCGCCCCAGGAGTAGTTCCCGCATTGAACTCATTATAAGAATTGTAGGGATATGTACCCCCCGATGGAGAATTTAGATTATTATTGGCAGGAACCCAAATCATGCGCTGATGAGAGGGGTCGTCATTGGGTTTATTGCTGGCCCAAATAGACTCGTCATAATCGACATGGACGATGAGCAGACCTTCACCGGGGAGATACCGGTCCCACTTCACATTTTTACGGTTTTCGAGCATATAATATTCATCGGGATGACCATCATTATAAATAATGTATGACTCGCCACCTTCTTGCAGACCTTTCATATTGGTCACAGATCTGGTGTTTTTCAGTTCGATTGGAGTCAACCATCCTGCCATCCACCGCTCATAGCTGGTGTATCCAGCAGGGACAAACTCATTGCCGTTGTAGCTACCGCCACACATGAGATCCCAGTCGTCCATACCTACGCCACCACTATAATCCGTGTCATAGAAATCAGGGTATCCAAGACAGTGGCTAAACTCATGGCACATGGTTCCGATACCGGAAATCTGGGAGTATCCTTGCAGCTCAGCGCCACAGGCATAAGTGTCAATAGTTTTTCCATCTAATGTTATTGAGGTTGCGCCAGAAGAGAGACTCCATGCATGCGGCCATATGGTATCGCTGGAGCCACCATTGGCTTCACCTTGTCCTGCATAGATGACATAGACCTGGTCGACGTAACCATCGCCGTCCCAATCATATTGTGAGAAATCTACATCACTATTCACAAGTTGAACCGCCTCGCGTACCATTTCTGCAGGATGTTGGTCATCACCCCACCAGTTATTTCCTCCGTAGTAAGACATGTTTTGAGAAACGGTAACAGGTCCAGCAACATCAAAGGTAAGTTGGAACTGTCCATTACTCTGGTCTAAGAAATAGTCATAAATGGAGCCACTGAAACCGTTTTGGGTATAGTTCGGGGTATTGCAGATATTTTGATAAAGAGCATTGTTGTGGCCCGAAGCAAATGATTTATCTTTGAAATTGACGAGGATGACCAGTCCTTTTTTCGCACCGATATAATTACCGAATGTACCTACCCTTCTTTGAGCATTCATACGGCTCTTACGGTCTTGATTGGCTTGAGCACGACGCTGATCGGCTCTCTGTTTCAATTCCTCGGCATTGAAAGACTGGAAGACATTGCTACCCATCACTTTTTGATAGGTTGTTCCGTCGTCAGCCAGCCAGAAGTGTCCGAATTCATCACCTACGAGTCTGGCGGTTACGGTGGTTCCGTCTGCCAGCGTCAATTGTTGTGTCAACCCACGCTTAGCGGGAACGGCGCTGACCGTCATGGCCATGAGCGCCAAGATAAATGTGAAAAAGATTTTTTTCATTGAAGTTTATTTTATTTATAACAATTTAGGCAAATTCGAATGGTCTGACGGGGTTTCATACACCCCAATCAAAAAATGATGAGTATATCGGGGCAAAATTAGTAAGAATTATCATAAAAAACGAAAAAAAATGAATAAATCATGAATAAAAAGGCGTAAATTTGCATCAGTTAACTAAAAAATGGCATTTTTCATGGCATGGAAAAAGATGATTCGATGTGTCAGCTGCGGTTATGAGGCAGAAAAATACGAAGGCCGCGGTTTGTTCCGTCAGGAGATCCTGACGGTATGCTGCCCCGACTGTCATCGCATTGAGCATCTGGTGAAGGGAGGTATCATCGGCGATGTGGCACCCTCATTCAGCAGCGAGGTGGGCCGTCTATGCCTTCACTGCGGCAGCGACCGCATCCGACTTTGGGACGGTCATACCTGTCCGAAATGTCAAGGAAAGATGGAGGATACGGGCGAAAAGGAGTTTTGGAGTTGAAGCCCCCGACCCAACCCTACTAAGGGAGTCATCTTCGGAAAGCTCGTCGTGGACAAGGGATTGTTGTTTTAGGGGTTTTAGAACAATTCGACGACTTTGCACCATTCCATCTTTTTGATCTCCTCGTTGTATTTTGCGTAATTGCCGCCGACCGGATCTTGTGGCACAAACATCGATACCCCGTGCATCTTAGCATCTGTGACGGTGAAATCGGTGTACTTGTGTCTCCATATTTTATCGGTATTCCAAATTGTTGCGTTACGTTTCACCACGATGGCTCTGTCAAGCGTCTGTTTCCACTGCTGATACACATCCTTTGGAGCGTTTGCCAGGAAGAAGTCGCCGGCATCGTAGAAGATATTGTACTCAGGACGGAATACGATTTTGCAGTTGGCGTCTACTTTTATTTTGTCGGTATGATAATAATGTATGATACCGGTCATATCGGCATAGGCGTTGCCCAAGTTTGATTTTACGGCTTGCAATGCTTGGCGGGTTGCCTGCGCCACATTCTGCATCTCACTTGTTTTGACGGCAGTCAGAGGGAGTAAGCCGTATACACTGTTGTAGTATTTGTCGATAATACTAGTATAGAATGTACCGTCAGCAAACATGTCGGGCAAGATTTGGTCATAAGGTGCCCCTTGTTCGGGAATCTCTGCCGGTGAGCCGATGATGTAGTCGCAGGTGTTTCGCAATTCGTAGAGATTCTCCAGACACATGAAGTTGCAGCAGTCGGCCATGATGAATTTCATGTGAGGCATGTTCTTGAGGATTTCAGCCAGTGAGGGGATGTTCAACCAGAGACCATTGTTGCTGTCGTCATCGTTGCCCCAATCCACGCCGTAGGCTCGTGTGCTTTTTTTCACCTCATCTTTCATCAGCCATCCGCTGCCGTGCCCCCACAGCACAAGACCGTAATAGCCTGTCAAGGACTGGTAGTGTCTGAACGCATACCTCATGACGCCTTCCATCACCATGGGGTCGCTGCCACGCATCAGTCCGTCGCTGCTCTTCACCCCCATATCATTCAGACTCACGCTGTCAGTCACCTCACCGTTCTTGATACGTGCCAGCCAGGGAGTCTCTTTTTTCTCAAAACGTCGTACAAACACCAGCAGGTTGCAGTTGTCGCCGATGCGGCGCGAACCGTCCTTGATTTCGTCAAGGTCCACGTTGACGTCTTGCGTCAGGTCGTTCCTGCCCGCCATGTAAATGAGCACGGTCTTCTCACTTTTCATGCTGTCAGACTGTTTTCCTGTCGTTTCAGCCATCAAGTCGTCATCACTTGAGCAGGCGGTTGTCAAAACCACCAATGCCATTATCACTGTATAAAAAATACTCTTTTTCATGATTCTTTAATTCTTATTTGTTTTCTGACAGCAAAGGTAGGGTGATCTGTTCTTGTTTCCTTTTATTATCAGCTTTTTCGTCTCGGGTTGTTGCGACAGGCTGACTATTATGCGACGATAAGGATTCGCCCCCTCTGGATTTGTCGTACTCAGGCGTGTAAATGTTCTAAAACGAAAAAAGACTCCCGGTGTGGGAGTCTTTTGTGTGAGCGTGATGTTGTTTAGTCCATCACGAGGCGTATTTGCATGCCCCAATCGTTCTCTTCCTTTTCTTTGCTGATCTTGATATTGTCGTCTGTGAATGTAGCATGACCGCCTTCCTTCGTGTAGTATTCCATGTGGTGCTTGCCCCAGCATTGTGACTCGTAGTTGTAGTAGTACTGTTCAAAATCATCTTCTATCATATAATGATAATTTATAGCCTTGAAAGTGTACCATCCAAACCATCTCATTTGGAATCCGGAGATTCCTCCGCGCACCATCATTTCACTGATGCTCTTGCTGCTTCTTTTGACGGTGACGGCCGATTTCAGGTTTTCAAAGTCCGTCATCTTGGCAACGTGCCATCCGTTAGGAGTCTTCAAATTGTTGATGCTTTCGAGTGTGTAATAAACCATACCGTTAACAACTTTTACTCCGTTACGATGTTTCCAGTTTTTGCCATGAGGGATGTTGCCGCTGAAGTTTTCGCGCGTCCAGATATGATTGCCGATTTTCACCAGAGGATAATGGTAGTTGTCGTCATACTTCAGCTTTCCGACCCACGACTCGTCAATTTTATATTTTTCAGTATCACTGAACAAATAGTTAAAGTTAACATGTGTCAGTCCCAATGTGCACGACACGTCGTCTTTGCAACGTTGAG
>CAMJAO010000115.1 GCA_946403615.1 uncultured Prevotellaceae bacterium | reverse complement strand
GGACGAGAGATTTTCATTCTCTAAAGAGCAGTTCGACTCTGCTAGGGACTACAATCAGAACAAAAAAAAGACATAATAAGAAGATGGCAAACCACAAATCAGCAATTAAAAGAATCCGTCAGGACAAGAAAAGAGCGCTGCACAACAAATACTACGCTAAGACCATGCGTAACGCCGTTCGCAAACTGCGCGCCATGAGCAACAAGGAAGAGGCTGTAAAACTCTATCCCGCTGTACAGAAAATGTTAGACAAATTGGCTAAGACCAATATCATCCACAAGAACAAGGCTGCCAACCTGAAATCCAGCCTCGCTCTGCACATCAACAAATTAGGATAAGAATTTATTCTATATAAACCCATCGTCCGCATACCCAAAAGGTGTGCGGATTTTTTATGTACCCACCCTTTACACCCTTGAGAGAAGAGACTTACACACCCCAAATGGCGAACTATCAAAGCCCTCTCCACAGGGGGAATCTGACGGGGGCTTTTATTATAGTTTTTGAACACTTTGTTACCATTTTTTAGCAGGTAAAAATTTCGCTATTTGGCAGTTTTTTTGTAAATTTGCACACTTAATTACGTAAACGAAAAATGGCAGACGTACAAAACACAGAAAACAATTATTCAGCGAGTAATATTCAGGTGCTGGAGGGCTTGGAGGCCGTCCGTAAGCGTCCTGCAATGTATATCGGAGACATCAGTGAAAAGGGTCTCCACCACTTGGTCAACGAGACCGTCGACAACTCTATCGACGAGGCGATGGCGGGCTTCTGTACCCACATCGAAGTGACCATCAACGAAGACAACTCCATCACCGTGATGGACAACGGACGCGGTATCCCCGTGGATGAGCACAAGAAACTGCATAAGTCGGCTCTCGAAGTCGTCATGACGGTGCTTCACGCCGGCGGTAAGTTCGACAAAGGCTCTTACAAGGTGTCCGGCGGTTTGCACGGCGTGGGTGTGAGTTGCGTCAACGCCCTGTCGTCGCACATGCTGTCGCAGGTCTATCGCGACGGAAAGATTTACCAGCAGGAATATGAGCGCGGCAAACCGCTCTATCCCGTAAAAGTCGTGGGCGAGACCGACAAACGCGGCACACGCCAGCAGTTCTGGCCCGACAATACCATCTTCACCACCACCGTCTATCAGTGGGACATCATCTCGCGCCGTATGCGTGAGTTGGCCTACTTGAATGCAGGCATCACCATTACCCTGACCGATATGCGCCCCGACGAAGAGGGCAAGACACGTCAGGCCGTATATCACGCCAAAGAAGGTCTGAAAGAGTTTGTGCGCTACATCGACCGTCACCGCACCCACCTCTTCGACGACGTCATCTACCTGAAGACCGAGAAGCAGGGCATTCCCATCGAGGTGGCTGTGATGTACAACACCGACTATTCGGAGAATATCCACTCTTACGTCAACAATATCAACACCATCGAAGGCGGTACCCACCTGATGGGTTTCCGCATGGCTCTTACGCGTACGTTGAAGAAATATGCCGACAATGACGTTGCCATCGCCAAACAGATAGAAAAAGCCAAGATAGAGATTACCGGTGAAGACTTCCGCGAGGGTCTGACCGCCGTCATCTCCATCAAGGTGGCCGAACCGCAGTTTGAGGGCCAGACCAAGACCAAATTGGGCAACAGCGAGGTGACTGGTGCCGTGCAACAGGCTGTGGGCGAAGCCCTTGCCAACTATCTGGAAGAACATCCGAAAGAGGCGAAGCAGATTTGCGACAAAGTGGTGCTGGCTGCTACCGCACGTATCGCTGCCCGCAAGGCGCGTGAGAGCGTGCAGCGCAAAAACGTAATGACGGGTGGCGGACTGCCCGGCAAACTGGCCGACTGTTCTAACAAAGACCCGAAGGAATGCGAAATCTTCCTCGTCGAGGGTGACTCCGCAGGCGGTTCGGCCAAGCAGGGCCGTGACCGTTACACGCAAGCCGTGCTGCCGTTACGCGGTAAGATCCTGAACGTCGAGAAAGTGCAGTGGCACCGTGTGTTCGAGGCCGAGTCGGTGATGAACATCATCCAGAGTATCGGTGTGCGTTTCGGTGTTGAAGGTGAAGGCGACAAAGAGGCCAACATCGACAAACTGCGTTACGACAAGATTATCATCATGACCGATGCCGACGTCGATGGCTGCCACATCGACACACTTATCATGACACTGTTCTATCGTTTCATGCCGCGTATCATCCAGGAGGGCCACCTCTACATCGCCACTCCCCCACTCTATCTCTGCACATACAAGAAAATTCAAGAGTATTGCTATACAGAGCAGCAGCGGCAGGCGTTTATCGACAAATATGCCGGCGGAGAAGAAGGCAAGAGCGGCATCCACATCCAGCGCTACAAAGGTCTGGGCGAGATGAACAAGGAGCAACTCTGGGACACTACCATGAATCCCGAGACCCGTCTGCTGAAGCAGGTGACCATCGAGAACGCCGCCGAGGCCGACGAAATCTTCTCCATGCTCATGGGCGACGACGTGGAACCGCGTCGTGAATTCATCGAGCAGAACGCCACCTACGCCAACATCGACGCATAAACCGCGCCATCGCCGACGCACCAATAAGCGTCTCACATTCACATACTTACGGATTATCACGTTTTTCCACTATATGCCAAAAGGTAGGAAACCGTGCTAATCCGTTTGTCATTTACCAATAAGCCTAATAAGTCCTACCCGCACAACAAGCACCATTTGCCCTATGACCTCTCACCGTATATTCAGATGTTGCATGGCAGTCATGACATGGTTCGTGGTTGCCGCTGCCGCTTGTGCGCAAAGCATTGAGCAGCAGTTTGCCGCGTTTGAACAGTCGCAAGGCAAAGAACAGACCGCTGCGGCCAACAAGTTGGCACGCGCATTGTACGACAAAGAGCACATCGATTCGCTCTACACCTTCACCGAAACAGACTCCGCCACCGCATTTTCCATTTATTGCCTCATGGGGTGGTATTACTCCGACCTGTCGGAATATGACAAGAGCCTGAACTGCTGTGAAAAGGCAGAGCGATATTATAACTCAAAGGTGGAAGACGACGAATATGCCAGCCTGTGCAACCAGATAAGCAATGTGCTGACCCGTAAGGGCAATTTCTACCGCGCTATCGACTACATGAAGAAATGCTACGAGATAGACCTCAAAACGGGCGACAAAGCCAATCTGAGCAGCTCGTTGAGCAATCTGGCCAATCTCTATCTCGTAAGCCGACAGCCGGCACAAGGACGCGAATTCGCCGACAAGGCTGTAGCCATCGAACGTGAACTCGGCCATGACGACCGTTTGGCTGTCAGACTGGGCACTGCATCGGAGATATACATGAAACTGGGGCAGGCCCAAAAAGCGCTCGACCTGGCCACAGAGGCCTACGAACTCGACAGTAAAGGCGGCAGAACCGGCAAAGCGGCCATCCGCCAAACGGAGATGGCAGCGGCCTACATCGGCCTGGGGCGTTTGCAAGAAGCGGAGAAAGCCATGCTGCAGGCCATCCCCGTGCTGGAACAGGAGCAAAACCACCATTCGCTGGCCATCTGTCACAACCAATTCGGCACATTGCTGCTCAAACAGGGGAAACGAGAGGAAGCGGTCAGCCACTTCGAGGAGTCGCTCAGGCTGAGCCGCGAGGTGGGCAACATCTATGTGGAGCAGATGACGCACCATGGTTTGTACGAGGCTTTGCGGCAGGACGATCCCGTTGAGGCCATCCGCCATCTGCTACGCTACAGCCAATTGTCAGACTCGATGTACAACGCCGACCTGGCCAACTACAGCAGTCTGTTTCACACTCGTTACCATGCCGACGAACTGACCGAATCGAACAACCAGTTGAGTCATGAGAACGAGGAACAGCGCAAACTGACACGTCGCATCATGATAGCCTCGCTGCTGGCCATCCTGCTGCTCGTGGGGTTGCTCTCACTGCTTTACTATGCATTCAGGGTAAGAACCAAGGCCAATCGACTGATGAAGAAGGTGGAGGAGATGCGCCTCGACTTCTTCACGAAAGTGACACATGAATTCCGCACCCCGCTGACAGTCATTATCGGGTTGAGCGACAACATTGCCAAAGGACAGACCGCCGGCGAGGAAGATGTGAAAAACGCGGCAGCCATCATTCATCGCAACGGACAATATATCAACAAGTTGACCAATCAGTTGCTCGACCTCTCACGCCTGCGCTCCGACATCGCCCAACCGCAGTGGAAACACGGAAACATCTATGCCTACACGGTGATGATAACAGAGAGTTTCCGTCTGCTGGGCCAACAGCGCGACATCCATGTGCAATATCTGCACGAAGGTCCACAGGAGATGGATTTCGTGCCTGATTATTACACGAAGACATTGCACAACCTGCTCTCCAACGCATTGAAATTCACGCCTGAAGGCGGACATATCGATGTGATTACCCGAATTGCCGACGGACAGTTCACACTTACCGTGAGCGACGACGGTCAAGGAATCGACGAGAAGGACATGCCCTATATCTTCGAGGAGTTTTACCTGCCCGAAACCGACAAATCGTCCATCGGCACTGGTGTGGGCTTGGCACTGGTGAAACAAATCACCGAGACGATGAACGGCGATATCCATGTGGAGAGCGAATTGGGCAAAGGCACACGGTTTGTCATCACCACGCCTTACCGCAACGACCCGACACTGCCTGAAGCCGACAAGGAGCCTGCAGTGATTGGTTATGCCGATATCAACGTGAGCAACGCTGATGAAAGCAGTCCGACAGGCACCGAACTGCCGCGCATCCTCGTGGTGGAAGACAATGCCGATGTAAGGCAGTATATCGGTTCACTGTTGCGCAAGACTTACGAGGTGGCCTTTGCGCACAACGGACAAGAAGGCATGGACAAGGCACTCGACATCATCCCCGACCTCATCCTCACCGACCTGGTCATGCCCGGCACAGACGGCTTGGCCCTCTGCAGACAGATACGCGCCAATGAACTGTTGTCACACATCCCCGTGGTCGTAGTGACCGCCAAAATCACCGACGAAGACCGACTGCAAGGTATCGAGGCGGGGGCTGACGCATATCTCACCAAGCCATTCAATCCCGAAGAACTGATGATGCTCACAGGCAAACTGCTGGAACACCGCAAAGCGCTGCGTGAGAAATTCTCACAGACAATGGAGCAGTCGCCCGACAACGATCCGAAGGAAACACTCAGCGAGACAGACAGGAAATTTATTGACAAATTCACTCTTGCAGTAAACGAGCAGATGACCAAATGCCAGACCGATGTGGAGACCATCGCCTCGATAATGTGCGTGAGCAGCAAACAACTGCGGAGAAAAATTTTTGCCATCACCGGCGAGACGACAGCCGCCTATATCCAGCACTTGAAACTGGCCCGCGCCAAAGAACTGCTCTCGACACGCCAGGATTTGCCCGTGGCCGACATCGCCACGATGTCAGGTTTTGACGACAATGCCCATTTCTCAAAAGTCTTTAAGCAGTATTATCAGGTCACACCCAGTCAATTCAGGGCAGAAAACAAATTATAGCACTATTTTACTAATCAATTGAATGGCAATCACTTACCATCACAATGTCCGAAAATGACAATTTCGGACATTTGTTTTTGTCCGAAATTTACAACTTTTTGTCCGAAAAGGCCAAGGGAGTTATCCCGTAAGCATATACCTTTGCCAATAGAAAAAGAGACATATCACTTACTGGAACTTCTATATATATTTTTGACGTAAAGATCTCTTAAAGACGAAAAGATACTAAGTATGTATTAAGCGTAAAGTTTTGTTATTTCATAACGTGATAGCCGTGAGGTTGTCACGTTTTTTGTTTGTGACAAAAGGAGTCTTTTCGTATATGATTTTTTATGACAAAAATACAAGTTGTTTTAGACATAAGAACAGAAGTACATAAGGACATCAATTCCAGCATAGGGTAAATGAACATTATTTATATATAATTGAACATATACGGTGTTTGATTCGCAAACTGACAAACTGTCACATGGTGTGGCAGTTTTTTTCGTGATATGGGGTGTTTGGCATAAGGTTTGCAGAAAAGAAAGCGGATTATCATCCGAAATCATGCGAATATAAATAACAACAAATAAAAACAATACAATTATGGGAAAAATTATTGGAATCGACTTAGGAACTACCAACTCATGCGTAGCCGTATTTGAAGGCAACGAACCGGTAGTAATCGCGAACAGCGAAGGTAAGCGCACCACTCCTTCTGTGGTAGGCTTTGTGAAAGACGGTGAGCGCAAGGTGGGCGACCCCGCCAAGCGCCAGGCTATCACCAACCCGAAGAACACCGTGTACAGCATCAAACGCTTCATGGGTGAGACTTACGAGCAGTGCAGCAAAGAGGTGACACGTGTGCCCTTCACCGTGACCAACGAAGGCGGTTATCCGCGCGTTGACATCGAAGGCCGCAAATACACCCCGCAGGAAATCTCCGCCATGGTGCTGCAAAAGATGAAGAAGACCGCCGAGGACTATCTGGGCGAGGAAGTGACCAAGGCCGTCATCACCGTTCCCGCATACTTCTCAGACTCACAGCGTCAGGCCACCAAGGAAGCCGGTCAGATTGCCGGTCTGGAAGTGGAGCGCATCGTCAACGAGCCTACAGCAGCAGCTCTGGCTTATGGCATAGACAAAGCCAATAAAGACATGAAAATCGCCGTGTTCGACCTCGGTGGCGGCACATTCGATATCTCCATCTTGGAGTTTGGCGGCGGCGTGTTTGAGGTGCTCAGCACCAACGGCGACACCCATCTGGGCGGCGACGACTTCGA
>CAMJAO010000114.1 GCA_946403615.1 uncultured Prevotellaceae bacterium | reverse complement strand
TTCTGGGCGTTTGCTTGACCAGGAATCATCAGGCAAGCCATTACCAGAATGGCAATAATACTTATGTTTCTTTTCATAGTGGTAAGTGTTTGAAGATGGGTAATTATGTTTTATTTTGCAAATATAATATTTTTCCGTATATATGGTAATAATTTTCATATAATTCGTTGAAAAATGTTCATGGTCTTAGACACGAAAATCTCTATTCTGTTTTTGTGCAATACAATTTTCGGCAAAAGAGGGGATAGGCTGACGCCATTGAGATGATTTTTGCATGATTCTTGAAGATTTATGTCCGAACATACGGCCTTGAATCAACTAAAACCGGGGAGAGCGTAATTCCCTCTTTAACTTCTTTAACTACTTTTTGTTGGTTTATTCCCCTGATTTTGATAATTTTGCAGACGTAATTAACAATTGGACTATGAAAAAAATCTTTTTGATGGCCTCTTTGGCGCTGCTGCTGGTGGCTTGCGGTGGTAAGTCTGGCTCTGGCGAGTCTGTCGCTTTCCTCGAGAAATTGGGAGTGAAAACTGAGAATGTGACCGTTCTCGGCGATTCGTTGGTAATCAGTTTAGACAAAGAATTCGCACATCTCGATGCCGAACAGACCGCCAAACTCTGCGGCGCGATTGAACCTGATGTGCTGGCTGACAACCAGAACGACGGTGGCGATGTGCCTGAGGGCCTCTTCTCTGTGGCGGCCGCAAAGGCCATGCCCGGCGATGTGGCGCTGTTGTTCTTGTGGCATGAGTTTGGTGATGGTGGCGTGATGTACGCTTGCACCTACGATGCTGACGGAAAATTTCTCGACGGCATCGAACTGGGACCATGGAAGAGCAAGAACGAAATGCCCGGCGACGGCACCTATCAGTGTGAGGAAGAGTCAAACTCGGGCGTGTTCAATGCCGATGGCTTTGTGCTCAACCGCACGCTGGCTTTCACCCAGAAAGAAGAGGACATGACCGCTAAATGGGCCATCGAGAAAACCTATACATATCTGGTGGACAAAAAGGGCGTGATAACGCTGAAAGACACGAAGGTGAACAAAAACGGCAATGTGCCGGCCGACCGCCTCTTGACCGACGAGATTCAGGATGTGACGCGCATGTCGGCCAAGGATGCACGAATCTTCGATATCATCGACAAACTGGCTGCCCGCAACGAGGTGAAACAGTCTGAAGACCATGGCTACGAGGTGGCTGTGGCGTTGGCAAGCGTCTTCCAGAGATATCCCGCTGATGTGGTGGCATGGGCTGCCCAGCACCGCGACGGCGCGCTGATGACGGCGCTGCAGAATGCCGTGGAGACAGGTGCCATAGAAAAGAAAGCCTTCGACACCGAGGTGGAGAAACTCTCCGACGCTGAAGCAAAGGCTGCATTGGCGGAGAAAGCAAAATCCTGGAAAGTGGATGCCACCTTTGATGACGAAGACGGTGAAATCATCAGCGACGATTTCGAGGCTGAAGATTTCCCGGAGGAATAAACGCATAAATCCTAGGCTATCCTAGGAAACCCCAGGAACACCTAGGATTTCCTAGAAAAACCTGATCAGTTGTTAAAACGGACAAGGGCGACGCCTGACTGGGCGGTTCGCCCTTTTTCTATAGGCTATCTCGCACAGGTGGTCGAGCAGGCGTTGCCCCTGAGCTGTCTTTCCACAGACGCAGAGACAGAGGTCGGGGGTGTCGGCGGCAGTCCGGTCATAGGCGGTGCCGCGATAGTCGTTGAAGGCCTTCACGCCCACTACGCGAATGGTATCGTCGAGGGTGAACATATCGGGGTCGGCCACCTCGATGGCTACGGATGTTGCGGTGGCATTCTCCGTGACGGCTGCGGTGAGTTGCGTCATCACAGGACGTGTGCCCACGGCGTAATACTTCACTTCGAACGATGAGGCATGTTGCACGGCGGCATAACGCGAAATCTGGTCAACGGGAGTGGCCATGGGGCGTATGCGCGTGATGCGTTCGTCGATGTCTTTCTGATACATCTCAGGATCCATCTCGCGCCCGTCGGTCTCATTGAGTATGCCGTCGGGATTGTTGATAAACTGCGGATTCTGCGGGTCGGGCTCGGTAGTTCCCTTGTAGCGTTCCGCTCCGCTTTTGATTCTTTGCACTGTTTCCATGTGTTTTTGATGGTTTAAATAATAATGATGAAGATTCTCACTCTGTGTTATCCGATAACAAGTGCAAAGATATAACGCAAAAAAACTAGATGAGCGGTATCCGTTAAAGTCGGGAGGGGACAGTGCAATTATCTATTCAACCCCATGATAAGAATCGGTCTGAAGGGCCAATAAACAAACAACCCAGGGTGTTGCCCTGGGTCTTATGTGTGATTGTTATCAATGGTCTATAAGGCTTAAAACGCTGATTGTTAATGTTTTTTCCCTATTAGGGAGCCATTCCGCTTTTCCGCCCTCAATCTTCGGATCATCTCATCAGCAATGAGTTCCATGCCCTTGGCTGTGGGATGGAGCCCGTCGGAGGTGTAAAGCGAGAGGTTGCGGTCCAATCCGCAATTACTCAAATCGAGATAGACGGCGCCATACTTTTGGGCGATGTCTTTGATGGCCTGATTGCCTTGATTCATAGACCACCCGGCTCGGTTCTTTTTGTCGGGATTCTGTCGTCTCGGCAGGATGCTGCACAGGTAAAGGCGCGTGTCGGGATAGCGTGTTCTGATTTTGTGCGTCATCAGAGAATACGCCCCATAGAAGGTATTCACGTCGAAGCCCGACTCCTCTGACCCGAATTCCGGACCGATGCTCCAGTCGTTGGTACCGCCCAACACGAAGACTGCGCCAGGCACGCCATTACGCGCCAGACTGTTCACACGGTTGTCGGAATAAAAATAGGAGATGGTGTCCACATTGTCTTTGTCTGTGCGGATGGCGACTGTCGCCCCACTCCATGATGAATTGGCTATCATCACAGCCCCGGTCTTTTTCGCCAACAATGACCACCACATGCTGTCAAGAGGCAGTTTCTCAGGGGTATAATTATAGTGATAACCTTTCGGTTGGGTGTTTTTGTATGAAGAAATGGAATTGCCAGTCACCGCGAATGTCATGCCCTTCAAGAAAGGGTCATAGGAAACGACATCTTCAGCGACATCAGTTCCGCTATTGCCGCCACATGAGAGCAAGACACAAGCAGCAATGACACTGAAGACCATAAAGGCCTTCACGACCTTCATGGCCTGAAAGTCCTTAAAAAAATGATTTCCTGATGCGGTTTTACTCATTTCGAATATTTCTTAATCACACTGTAGGCGGCATAAATGCCCAATTCACCGGCCCTGCTCAAATCTTGGATGCCCTCCTGTGTGTTGCCTGACTGTATGCGCGCGATGCCCCTGTTGTAATGCACCTCGGGGATATTGGGATTGAGACCGATGGCGGCGGTATAGTCGTCAATGGCACGTTGATAATCCTTTTTCAGGACATAGAGATTGGCGCGGTCATAATAGAGGTAAGCGTTTTTCGGATCAAAGCCGATGGCCGTAGTCAGGTCGTCTATGGCACGAGAAACGAGCATATCGGCGGAAGTGGCCTCCATCAGCGGCGACTGCTGTGCGAAACATGCCGCCCGCTGCCAATAAGCCAAGGTAAAGGTGCTGTCTATGCCGATGGCGGTGTTCAGGTCGGAAATGGCATCGTCGTAAGCCTGAGTGACGGTATATGCCACAGCACGCTGCAACAACAGGTCGCGCGTCGTAGCCATGTCTTGCATGGCGTCAATCTTAGCCGACAACTCCTCGACAATAGCAAAATAGGCCTTGCTCTCAGCCTCGGTCAGATGAGCGGGACTGCATGACAGATAAACAGGATAGCGTGGCGACGATTTACGGTTGAACTCATCGAGCAGGTGCTCAAATGGCTGGTATGACCTCACCACATTATTATATTTGATGAAAGAGAGCAGATACATCGGCTGATAATCGGCCTGTGCCTCACGGTTCTGCACCTTTCCGCGATAGGGGCTGTCATACTTGTATTCATGTTCGACCACCTCTTCGTCTTCCACGACAATCTGGTTGTATTTGCTGAAATCTATCTCGCTCTTCTTACGTGTGGCGCGCCGCTGTGCCTCGGTCCAACGGGGTTGGATACCGATGTGTTTGTCCATCTGCGCCTTGAATACTCTGAACTCGTCTAATTCGGCCTGATTATGCATACCCAGCCGGCGGTAGCACTCCGCACGTTGGTACAAACCGGTCCAGAAGTTGGGATATTGGTTGATGACCTTGGTATAATCGGCAATGGCGGCACGCAGGTTGCCCACCTTGTGATTGAGCACAGCACGGTTGTAGGTAGCCATGAGATTGTCGGGCTCTTTCGAGAGGATAAAGTCGAAATCCTCGATGGCACGGTTGTCGTCGCCTACCTGCACACGCAGCAGACCGCGATTGTAATGGGCAAGGAAATTGTCGGGATCAACATCGATGGCGGTGTCATAGTCCTCCATGGCACCACGCAGATTGTTGATATTCAGGCGTGTGAGCGCACGATTCACATAATTGCTGGCCATCTTGGGCCTGAGATGGATAGCCTGCGAGAGTTGTTGTTCGGCATCTGCCCACCGTGCTCGCGACAACGATATCTGTGCACGGGTCATCCATCCCTCAGCATCGTAAGGGTCGGTTTCGAGCGCTTTGTCCAACCAGACGACCGCCTCGGTGGTGTCTTTCTGCACCATGTATATCTGCGCCTTGACGGAATAGGCACGGGCGTTGGTGCTCCAATGCGCGATGATGGAATCGCAGTCTGTCAAAGCGTGGTCGTAATCCTTCAACTCAAAACGGCACAACATCCTGTTGAACCAGAAATTCTGTGCCGAGGGGTCGTTTTTGATGGCGATGTCGTAGTCGCTGATGGCCTCGTCGTATTTTTTCTGGCGGATACGGCACAATCCTCTCAACTCATACATGCTGTTGATGTAGGGATTGAGACGGATGGCCTCGTCGCAGTCTTTCTCTGCGCCGTAGAAATCATCAAGATAGAATTTTGCCACACTGCGGTAATACCAGGGCTCGTACAAGTAAGGCTTCGACGAGATGGCACGGTTGAAGTGCTGTATGGCCAGCACATAATCCTCATAATACAATGCGCTTCGCCCGTTCATTATCAGCCGGCTGACATTGAATTGGGCGAAGATGCTCATGGGCAGCACCAACAGGAAAAACGAGAATACCAAGCGGCGCATGACGAATGACGAATGAGGAATGTTGTATGAGGAATGAAGAATGGTCGCTTCGCGATGAAGAATGAAAAGTGAGGAATGTTGAATGAGAAAACCCCTATCTATGCGGAGCCACCTTGACCCGGTAGCCACATTTCACACGTCCCTGCAGAAGGGCTTTCAACTTGCCCTTGATGAGTTGTTTCCTCAGCGGTGCGATACGGTCGGTGAACACTTTCCCCTCGAGATGGTCGAACTCATGCTGCATGACACGGGCCAGATAACCATCCACCCACTCGTCGTGCTCGTTGAAATCGGCATCCAGATACTTCACATGGATACGCTTCGGACGGGTCACTTTCTCATGCAGACCGGGCAGACTGAGGCATCCCTCCTCCATGGTCTCCACCTCGCTGTCATCCACCTCAATAATATGGGGATTGATAAAGGTATGCTTATACCCTTCGTACTCAGGATAATCTTCGGAAAGAACATTGAGGTCGATAACCACCACACGAATGGCCTTACCCACCTGAGGGGCAGCCAAACCAATGCCCTCGGAGTCGGCCAGTGTGTCATACATGTCGCGTATGAACTTATCCAACTCAGGGTAATCGGCGGTAATATCTTCAGCCACCTTGCGGAGCACCGGCTGTCCGTATGTATAAATAGGTAAAATCATTTCTTTCTTGATTCCAAATAACTCTGTAAAATAATGGTGGCACTGATTTCATCAACCAGCGCCTTGTCTTGACGTGCTTTTTTGCGCAGGCCGCCGTCAATCATCGCCTGATGTGCCAACACGGAAGTGAAACGCTCGTCGTACATCACCACGGGAATCTTGGGAAGACGGCGCTTCAGCGTATTGACGAACTGCATCACACGGGGATAGTTCTCCGACGGCTGACCGTTGTTCTGACGAGGCTCACCCACAACAATGAGTTCTACCTCTTCGCGGCCCGTATAACCGACGAGCCAGTTGAGCAATTCAGACGTGGAAACAGTCGCCAATCCACCCGCAACAATTTGCAGGGGATCGGTGACTGCTATACCTGTGCGTTTTTTCCCGTAATCTATAGATAGGATTCTCGCCACGCTTAATTGCCTTTGTAGAGGAGCCAAGCGTCGGCGTAGGTGTTGCGCAGAGAGTTGCGGCTGGCCACAGCGCTGGCTTTGTCGCTATGAGTGGAAGCCACCACGCGATACATGCCGTTGACGGAGTTGTATGCCAACTGTGCACCATATCCCTGCTGACGCAGACGCTGCACCAGACCTTCGGCGTTAGCCTTCACTGAGAATGAACCGACCACCACGCTGAAACTGTTCAGACCAGAACCGTTCACAACCGTCAAGTTCTCTGTGCGTACGGGCACATTGTCATTATTGTCGGTCACGCGGGTGTTAGTGACAGGCTGGTCGTTGAGAGGTGTCACCACAGGGATGTCCTCGCTGTTGTTGTAACCGCTGTTGTAACTTGTGTTGGTAGTCGTGTTGTTACCATTCGCCATGGCGGCGTCGTAAGCCTTCCGATAAGCGCTCTCGCTCGATTTACCACAACTGGTGAAAGTAAGTGCCATGCAGATACCTGCGCACAAAACCATGTACTTCTTCATAATTGATTTGTTGTATTTAGATGAAACATTAGTCAAATGATGTGCGAAATTACACAAATTCGAGCAAACAA
>CAMJAO010000113.1 GCA_946403615.1 uncultured Prevotellaceae bacterium | reverse complement strand
GAAAAAGAAAAGCCGGGCGAATATGTGAATTATATCGTGACGGACGAAGAGTAAGAATGAGGAATGCCGAATGTGGCATTCCACATTCCTCAGGATTTTTGGAATTCTTAGGTCGTCCTTGGTTTACTTAGGGCCCATGCGCTTAGGAGTATGAAGAAGGGCATGAAGGGGATGTGAAAGCGAGACTCGCCATGACCAAAGAAGAGGAGAACAGCCGTACCAACCAGGATGACACCCGCACAGAGCACTGCCACATCGAAATGTCTGCTTTTGACACACCGGAAAAGGCCAATTACCGCACCGATGAGCAAGAGGTAATAAAACAACAGATTGACAACGGTAAGCCATTGCACCGCCGACAACCGCGGAAACGCGTTCCATAGTGTTTCCATGCTCAAATGCTGATACATTTTTTCGTTTTTCTCGGGCAAGAAAGCACATATCGCTGTATTGTCTGAGACATAGGTGCGTGCTAATTTCTCGGGCATCTGCGACAGATATTCACCTGTGTTTTGACCGAGCCATGTGAAGAAATGCGAACGCCACACTGAGTCTTTCTGCAACACATCGTACTGACGGTCAGCAGGGATGACATTGGGGTCGCCGTCAACGAATAACGCACGGTCGGGCGCCGTGTCGCTGTCATGATCCCATGAATATTGCATAAGCGCCATCCATCCTGTGGCCGCCTGATAGAAGAAGCGCCCAGTGCGCCAATAATTGGCGCCGCCGATAACACAAATCATCAGCACATAGCCCACCATCAGCGTAGCGATACGCCGCCACCGACGCTCTTGCCGCACTATATAGAATGCTATCAGCACCACGACGAATACCAACGCCATGGGACGGAACCAGTTGGCCGCAGCCAACAACACACCCGCCATGAGCGGATGATGGCGCATGGCGGCATAGAGGGCAGCAATGGAGAAAAACATAAACGGCAACTCGCTCAAGAGCGACGTTGACTCGCCGTAATTGGCCGGATAAAGCAGGTAAATGACCAGTGCCACAAAGGCGATTTTCGCACCAGCCAGACTGTTCGTCACTTGATAGAACATCCACGCTGTGGCACCTTTCATCAAAGCGTAAAGGATGAGCAACGGAGTGACTGAACCAAAGATCCACAGCGACAATTGTGTCATATTAACCGCCCCGATGTTCCACAGGAAAGCCAACTGGCTCATCTGTGAAGCCACAGGGTAAGGTCCGCCCGCATCCGTCGATTGTTGCGCCAAAGCAATATAGCCGTTGCAATCAGGATAAGGTGTAAAACCGAGCAACGGGATGAGCAACAGTTGAATGACGGTAAATGTCGCCACGAGACATAACACGCGGCGGGGGGAAGACAGCGGGCGCATGACGGTAAAGGTCAAGACTTGGGAACCAAGCCCTCGATATAATTACAGAGGATGCCTATACCCTTGAGGTTTTCGCCACCTTGCGGGATAATGAGGTCGGCGAATTTTTTAGTCGGCTCAATAAACTGCTCATGCATGGGTTTGAGCACCGACAAATAGCGGTTGAGTACCATATCCACAGTACGTCCACGCTCGACCACATCGCGCTGAATATTGCGTATGAGCCGTTCGTCGCTATCGGTATCGACATATATTTTCAAATCCATCATCTCGCGCAATTTGCGGTTGATGAGTGCCATGATACCCTCTATAATGATGACAGGCTTGGGTTCTACATGCACCGTTTCTTTCAATCGGTTAGAAAGAATGTAGGAATAGGTGGGCTGTTCGATGGCCTCGCCGTTGCGCAACTGGTTGATTTGCTTGATGAGCAGTTTCCAGTCGAAGGCGTCAGGATGGTCGAAGTTTATTTGCCTCCGCTCCTCGTCGGTCATGTGCGTGGTGTCATTGTAATACGAGTCGATAGGTACGACCGCCACATAATGGGGCGGCAGCGCCTCGACGATTTTCCTTACTACAGTTGTTTTTCCGGAGCCTGTACCTCCGGCGATTCCAATAATGGTCATAGATGTGGAGCCTCCCCCGTCCTCCCCAAAGAGGGTGACACTGACAGGAGGTGAATTGTCAATTGTGAATTGTTATTTGTAAATGATGAATTGTCAATTGTGAATAATGTGATGATAGTACTCCGCTTTCTTTTCCAGGCGCAGGGGATAAGCGCGCGAGGAGGAGGGCATGCGGTAAAAGCGGAGCGTGCGGCCTTCGAACGTGAAATCAGTGTATGCGCCTACACGAGGGGCTTGGATACCAAAATGCGCGGCCAACAGTCCTGTGGCTTTCTCTCCCGTAGTGACAATGTTCTGCAACAGCGGCAACTGGCGGACAAGCGCGGAGATGTCGGTGGGTTCAACCACCTCCAAATCCTTGTCGGATGCCGTGTTCTTCAACCGTCTGACCACAGCAGCCGTATCATAGAGGGCAATGCCTTGTTCATGCAACATCTCAACGATGGCCTCGCGCCGGAAGGTGCGGTGCTCCTCATCCACAAAATGGTTTTTGTCGCCGTACAGACAGAGCCCGAAGATGCGCCACATGTCATTGATGTAGTTGGGATAAAAGAAATCCATGCACCAACGATGACGGGCGGGCGGAAAACTGCCCAACATCAACGTACGGGCTCCATCAGGGAGAAACGGCTGCAAGGGGTGTAATTCTGCAGTCCCCTCCCCTTTCCTCACTGCGGTGAGGGTCATGTCACCACTCCGTTTGAGTTGTTTTATCACTGTCGTTCAACCACTGCTGGTGATTATTTACTCTTCCGGTTTCATGCCTGGGGTGCCGGTCATGATGTCGATGGCTGATTTCACGGTCTCGACCTTTTCGGGCGTCACTTTGGCGGGAGCCAGTTCGGCATCGGGCGGAACGGAACCGACAGCGAGTGAGTCAATGGGCAGCACGCCATCTACGGGCACGTCCAAAGCCGCTTTTATTTGTTCGAGTCTGAGCGCCTCGGCAGCCTTTTCCTCTTCTGCCAACTTTTGCATATCAGCCAACACGGCATCTCTCTCTTTCACCACATAGAGCACTACAGGCAGGTGGTCGGAATAGCCGTCGAGCCATACACCGCCAGCGTGGGTACGTTTGGGCTGTCCTTTATAGGAGCCTTCTTGCTGCAAGAGATAATCACGACGGAAAATTTGCGCTTTCCAATATTTCAGTTTGGAGAAATCCTTCTCTTTACCGACACTGAGGAGGTTGGGCGTCATCACAATCTGGTCAAACAGATTCCAGCGGCCATCATAGAACAGCGTACCGGTTCCGTTGTCAAGAATTTTCCACCAAGGATTGTACATATCACCTTCCTTCACATCTTCCATGTTGCGAAGCGCACCCAACTCGCGCGACATACTCTTGTCGTGCGGGTCGTCGTTCATATCACCCATGACAAAAATTTTACAATTTGGGTCGTCACGCAAGAGTGAATCTTTTACCACACGCACCTGTCGGCCACCCGACTCACGGTAGAACGACGTAGAAGCGCGCGAAGGCCAGTGGCACACGATGGCTGTGACATGCTCACCTGCGAGCGAGCCGCTCACGACAAGGAATCCACGGGTCTTATAAGCGCTGTCTTGCTCGAGTTCCTGCACATAAGGCACGAGTTTCATGTCACGGAGTTTGAACAAAGAAGGGTTGTACATAAGTGCGCAGTCCACACCACGGCGGTCTTCGCCTTCGATATGCGCAATCTTATAGCCACGGGCTTTGAGTTCGGGCTGGTCGACGAGTGCCTGCAGGGCGTTCATGTTCTCCACCTCAGAGAGTCCTACGATAGCGCATCCCACGCCTGGCAACTGATCGGTACCGAGGTCGGCCAGTGCTCGCGCCATGTTGTGCAACTTGTGGGTGAACTTCAGTGTGCCCCACTTATTGGTACCGTCGGGCAGATACTCGTAATCGTTTTTCCCTACGTCGTGCAGGGTATCAAACAAGTTTTCCTGATTGTAAAAACCCACTCCATAAACCTGATACTGCTTTTGTGCTTTCATGGCAGAAATGCCAACTATCAGCATGAATGCCATCAAAAAGAATCGATGTTTCATCATATTATAAAGGTATTATTAAGTTCGATAATCAGTGAGTAAAGACTTCACTTTGCAAATTTCGGTTTTTTTTTCGAGAAAAACTCATTTTTACGGAAAAATATATACGAAAGGTTTTAATTTTTCAAAATAATTTTGTTACTTTGCACCGTAATGACATGAAAACATCAAAATCATTTATCATAACATGATCAAAAAAACGCTGAAATTAGCAGTGATAGCCCTATGCTGTCCCACATGGATGCTGGCTCAAGGTGAAATACCCTCGGGTCTCAACATCGATGAGGACTCCACAGGAACAGTCATCACCATGGATGATGCTGCATTCACTTTCTCAGAGACACAGTTGGGCGAGGATGAGGACATGACGCAAGCCGTGACCATCATGAACTCCAACAGCAATGTCTATGCAAAGCAGGTGGGATACTTATTCTCGCCTGTCCGTTTCCGTTATCGTGCCTTCAACCAGAAGTACAACGACATCTACATCAACGGCGCACCCATGAACGACATGGAGTCGGGACAGTTCCGCTACACCATCGTAGGCGGTATCAACAACCTGACCCGCTACTACGAAGCCTCGCTCCCCTTCGAGGACAACAGTTTCTCAATGCCGGGCATGGGCGGAAGCAACAATTACAACTTCCGCGCCGCCAACGTCTCGACCGGTCATAAAGCGACTGCGAGCATCGCCAACCGCAACTACACGGCACGCGCCATGTACACCTATGGCAGCGGCCTGAGCCAAAAAGGTTGGGCATGGGCAGCCTCTATCGGTTACCGTTGGGCAAAGAGAGGTTATGTGGAAGGCACGTTCTACAACTCACTCTCCTACTACCTCGGCATCCAGAAAATCTGGCAGAACGGTCACTCGCTGTCGCTCTCCACTTGGGGCAACCCGACGGAGCGCGCCTCACAAGGTCCTGTGACCGACGAGATGTACTGGATAGCCAACAACAATCAGTACAACCCCTATTGGGGCTACCAGAATGGCAAGGTGCGCAACTCGCGCGTCATCAATGATTTCCAACCCAGCGCCCTGTTGACGTGGGACTGGGACATCAATGACAAGATGAAACTCACCACCAGCCTGCTGGGCCGTTACAGCATGTATAAGAGCACCAAACTCAACTACAACAACGCCGACAACCCACTGCCGACGTATTGGAAGAACATGCCGAGCAGTTATTGGAACGTGTGGCCCGATGAAGACGGCACATTCAATGACCCGCTCAACCGCACCGAACAGGGCTTGGCCGACTGGAACTACGCCTACAATTATCTGAAAGCATCAAAAGAGAACCGTCAGTTGAACTGGGACCGTCTGTACTGGGCTAACCAGCAAGCCAATGCCGGCGGCGCCGATGCCATGTATTATGTGCAGGCCAAGCACAACGACAACCTGAACTACACGCTGTCGTCAACACTGAAGAAGGTGCTTTCGAACAACACGACCTGGAACGTCGGTTTCTGGGCAGCCACCAACAAAGGCATGCACTACGAGACAATGGAAGACCTGCTCGGAGCAAACGTCTTCCACAACATCAACTCCTACGCACTGGGCAACTACTCTGCAGACAACCCCTATGTGCAGTATGACCTGAACCGCCCCAACCAAGAGATCAAGGAAGGCGACGTGTTCAACTACAGTTATGACCTGAAAGTGCAGAAAGCCACTCTGTGGACAAACTACACGACCACCTTCGGCCGTTTCCGCGCTTTTGTCGCAGGCAAGATCGGCGGCACAACCATGAACCGTTACGGTCACATGCGCAACGGTATGTTCGCCGAGAACTCCTTTGGCCGCAGCGGCACAGCGAAGTTCCTTGACGGCGGCGTGAAGGGAAGCATCTCGGCCAGTCTGGGTAAAGGTCATCTTGTCCGCCTCGGCGCAGGATACCAGTTAAACGCCCCGACGGCACAGACCGCATTTGTATCACCTGAGACCAACAACGATTTCGTGGGCAACCTGAAAAACGAAAAGGTGTTCAGCAGCGAATTTGATTACCACTACCAGAACTCCTGGCTCCGCGCAAGCATCAACGCTTACTTCACCAAGATGACCGATGTGACGGAATGGCAGAACTTCTACTTCGACGACATCAACTCCTTCTCTTATGTGTCGATGACCGGCATCGAGAAAGCCTATTACGGCGTAGAGGTAGGACTTGATTTCCGTGTCACCTCAGAATTAAACATCATCGCCATCGGTACTTGGGGCGAGGGCAAGAACACAAACAACTCGAATGTCCGCTACCTGAACTCCACGAAAAAGACCTATCACGACGACATCGTGATGAATAAGAACATGCACGAGGCAGGCACGCCCCTTTCGGCATACAGCCTGACGTACGACTACAGCCATAAAGGCTGGTACTACACCCTGAACTGCAACTACTACGACCGTATCTATCTGTCATACTCGCCCTCGTACCGCTATCAGAGCACACTTATCACGATGGGCAATGTGGACAATGACGGAGATTACATCGTTCCCGCCCAGGCCAAAGGCAAGGGAGGATTCATGGTTGACGCCAGCATCGGTAAGTCTATCCGCCTGAAGCGCGGCAAGACCCTCAGCATCAACCTGATGATTACCAACCTGCTGAACAACACCCGTATCTGCACGGGCGGATTCGAGCAGAGCCGCAGCGACTACACCGTGAAGGACGACGGTTCGAAGAACAACGAACGCGCCTACAAGTTCTCGCGCAACCCCTACAAGTTCTATGCTTACGGCATCAACGGTATGCTTAATTTCACATTCAGATTCTAAAAGACCACACGATATGAAAACAATGAAATATTTGATGACAGCAGTCGTCTGCACGCTACTCGCATCGTGTATG
>CAMJAO010000112.1 GCA_946403615.1 uncultured Prevotellaceae bacterium | reverse complement strand
TGCTGGACATACGCCTCAAACGTCAGTTTGCCCCGGTTTGCACCGCCCGAGATTCCGGCACAGCAATTGTACAGATCCCGGACAACCGCCCAGTTCTCCTCCCGGCGCTTCTTCTGTTTCAGCGCCGTCTGGATTTCCTTCAGGGCGTCCTCATGAATGGTCAGCTTCTTTGCCAGTGCCGCTTCCGCATTTTCGGCAGCGGCTCTTTCTTTCTGCTGACCACTCAGTTTCTGCTCAATCGCCCCGATATCCGGCTTTTCCCTGCCCGTCAGCTTTTCGCGCAGGACCGCAATCTGGTCCGACAGGGATTTTTTGCGTTCCCCATAGGCACGCAGCTCTTTGTCCGCCGCGTTCATGTCCCTTTCAGACATTTTGGCCAGCTGATAGGCGGCCTCATTTTCAAATCCGGCGGCGGCCAGATGCTCATTGAACACCTTCTGCAGGGTTACGGCTCTTTCCCGGAGATCGTTCAGACGCTGGCATCCGTGATCCACCACCGTCTTTTTTTCGGCAATGGTAATCTGCAGTTTCTTGAGATTTTCCTCTGCTTTATCTCTTTTGGCCGCACATGACTCTATAATCTGCATGGGGTCTTTCTCCTCGCCTTCGAGCAGAGCCACCCACTGTTCGAGTTCTTTTCTCAGTTTTTTCCTACTGTCAGCATAAGCTGAGTCAGAAAGGAAAATGTTCTTAACCGCTTTTCTTCTCGGGTCCATGTTCTCGACACCTTTGATAAGGCCTTTTACGAGTTGGAACCCACCATACTTATTGAGTCCTCCGAGACTGTCTTGTAACAATTTTGCGGGATCCTCTATCTTTTGTCTCTCTTGCAGTTGCATACCCTCTGCAAGTTCTTCTTTTTTCATTTCTTCCACGGTGATGAAAAATTTAATAATTAATTGTTGAGAAATAAATTAAAAACGATGCTTTATTATAGCCTTTGCCAATCGTGAGCAATACAGACCTTTTACTCAGCATCTTCGAGTTCTGCAAGCAGAGCCTTGAGCGCATCTTTCAGGTTACCTCTTGCGGCCTCGTCTTTCAAGGTGTTGCGGAGTGTTTTGTTTTTCTCCAGTTGTCTGATGACAGAGTTGAACGCATCAATCTTCGCTTTTTCTTCGCCCAGCAGTTCGCTTTGTGCGATGAGTTGTTCATCTTCAAAGTCTTTAATAGACTTGAAGTCGAAGTCTTCAAACGCGGCACCACCCTCTTCGGTCTCTAGAGCCACACCTTTCTTGCTAGGCTGATAATGTTCGAACACTTCTTTCATGTTTTTGGGCTTGAACCCTTCTCTTTCCTCGTCTGTGTTAGGAGCCTCGTCAGTAAATTGGTCAGCATAGAGAGTTCTGTTTTGCGGGAACTCAATGATACCATCCTGTGCCTCTGCATCCAGCACTTTAGAGATAACTGTTTTTTTTGCCATGATTATTGATAATTAAATGATTAAGAATTTGTTCTATTGGAAATAAGGGAGATATGGGTAGAATGGGGATTAACTCTCAGCAGGAGTATCTGAGACCTCGGAGGTGTCAGGAGCATCTGGAGTATCAATTTCCCATGCTATTTCTTTTTTCTCCTCGTCATATTTCATTGTAACGGTGTCGCCAGGGGTGATGTCGCCAGAAATGATGAGTTTCGAAAGCGGTCGGCGTATCTCCTTTCTGATAATGCCGAGAATGGGGCGCGCTCCATAATGCGCATTGAATCCCACCCTTGTTACATATTTGCGTGCCGTCTCATCGATGACCAGTTCCACATTCTGCTCCCTGAGAGTTTTGAGCAGGTTCTTGATGTGGATGTCGAAGATACGGTCAATCATTTCCGTCGTAATTGGCGAGAACGGTACAATCTCAGTGAGACGTGCGAGGAATTCGGGGCGGAATTGTCCTTGCATCACCTCGAGCAACTGGTCATGTGTTGGAACCTTCCCTTCGCCAAACGACTTAAAGATGTATTCGCTACCTATATTGGAAGTAAAGATGATGAGCGAGTTGGAGAAATCACCTACCCTACCGAGACGGTCATGCAATTTGCCCTCATCGAGAATTTGCAAGAAGAGATCGAACACCGACTTGTGAGCCTTCTCTATTTCATCGAAGAGTACAACAGAATAAGGATGTTGGCGAATCTGATTAACAAGCAAGCCACCCTCCTCGTATCCTACATATCCCGGAGGCGCACCATAAAGCAGTGCCACAGAGTGTTCCTCCTTGTATTCTGACATATCAAAGCGCAGCATGGCCGTCTCGTCATTGAAGAGGAAGTCGGCAAGAGATTTAGCCAATTCAGTTTTACCCGTACCCGTAGGACCAAGGAAGAAGAACGAGCCCATAGGTTGTCCTTTTTTGTTCAACCCCGACCTTGACTCATAAATCGCGTCAAGGATACTCTTGACAGCATGGTCTTGACCAACCACCCTTTTGTGAAGTATATCTGCGGCATTGGATAATTTCTCACGTTCCTCTGACTGAATATTACCCATGGGGATGCCTGTCATCTTTGAGACCACATCGCGCACCGCCTCTTTTTGCAGTTGCTCTTTTTTCTCAGTCTCATTGTTCTCAAGTACAGCCATCTCATTGGCGATTTTGAGTGAGGCCATGGCTCTGTCGAGCAGATCAAGGGCTGAGGACGGAAGATGCCTGTCGGGCATATATCGCTTAGCGAGTCTGACAATTTCAGCCGGGACATCGTCAGCGATGGGCAGTCCGTGGAATTCCTCGTATGCGCCTTTTCTGTTCTCAAGAATATTCACAGCCTGCTCTTCAGACGGCTCTTCTACGGTCATTTTCTCAAAGAATGCTGTCAATTCCTTGTCTTTTTCTATTTCCTTGGTATAACCGTCGATGGTAGAAGTAAGCAACACTTGCAGCATGTTTTTCGACAACAGTTTCTTCAATCCCGGCAAAATGCCGTTGAGTACAGACTGCTTGTCTTCTACACGATGGAAATTCTCGACTACAAGCAGGGGCTGCGTTTGTGCAGCCAAGGATTCTGTGACCTGTTTGAACCGGTCTTCTATCTCACCTTTGTAACTGACGCCCTGACTCAGTGCGATGAGATCGAGTTCATAGGGTTGCAACGCTTTGAGTGAGGCTGGCACTTCCTGTCGTGATAATCTTTGCAGAATGGCATGGATGAGGCTGGTCTTACCCACCCCCGTCTCACCTACAATGAGTACATTTGCCCTGTCTTTGCGTGCCAGCACCTCGACAATGGATCTAATTTCACTATCAAATCCTGTGATATCAGTTTGTGGTACAGCCGAAAGCATCGGAACACAATAATCGGAGTCAGCCACGACTGCAGCAACGCCCGATTTCTGTTCTGTAGAAGCCGTCTTCATGGGGACAGCACTTCCAAGAGTGCTCATCACCTTGTCGGCTTGTAATGGGAGGGTTTTCAACTGCTCATAGGTGAACCCGATACCTGGGGTAACCAATGCAGCCAACAGACAAACGGCATTGATTTCGGGTAATCCGTATTTCTCACTGATTTCCACAGCCTGTGCCACAACGGCTTCAGACTCACGTGAGAGGTCAAATCCTTTCATTGCGTATGGCGATTTGTCGCACTGACGCATCCTGACATCAGCCCAATCGACCATATAGTAATAGTCAGAATCGAGTGTGTCTTCGATGAAATTGACCAGTCCGGCCTTTTTATGGAGCAGTGCCCTCATGAGGTGCGCGGGTTCCACCTTCGGCGACTTGTTGTCAGTGGCAAACGACTGTGCAATGTGCATCAAATCGAAAGGCAGATTCTCTAAATGCTTCGTGTACTTACTCATAGTGGTATGTTATTAGATTGTTTGATGTCAGGAATATAAGTTAGATAAAATTGAAGTTATTTTTCCGAGGTGTCATTGACAAATTGGAGAAATGCAGGAGGTACAAAAGTGATGGCCACAGCCGCAAGTCCTTCAATTTGAACGACCACATGCTTATTGTTTTTTATCCTCTTAACAACACCTTCTACACCGGCAAACGTTCCCTCGATGACACGAACCTTTCTCCCTTCTTTGCGTATGAAGTCGCTATAAGTGAGAAACATCACGCTATCGTCCTGAACGGAAGCCACGCGTATGAAATTCTCCATTTGGCGGTCTGGCACGGTCAGGATCTCCTTCTCCCCGTTTTGTTTGGGTAACATGATATAGCGCATGGGCAAAAGTTCCTGCCTCGTCATTTTAAGTTCGGTGAGTTGTTGTTGAGTGGAATGAACAAAGATAAGATTATGGATAGCAGGTTGAAGAACTCTTTTCTTTCCTTCCATATCACCGTTCCACTGATATTGCATTGGCACAAAGCACTCAATGTCGCACGTATCGAGATAGTCTTTCACTTTCAACTCGCGCCGGTAAGTGACCCTCATAGGAAACCAATGCATCTCGTTGTTCATGGCATCTTGTAGAAAATAAACAAAAAAATCAGTGGAAACAAAAATAGAGGGTCATCGCATCATGGCATGCGAAGACACGTTTCTGTCGGGTTTTATTTAGTTTTAAGCATTCCATTTGCACTGATTTCCAGTTACAGATATGACATGCTGTTGTTTACCTTCCTTCAAGAGAAAAGGATTAACGTTGCAAATATAAGAAATTATCGACAATTCAGCAAAAAAAATAGACAAAAAAGGAAGGGTGTTATAAAAAAACATCCTTCCAAAATTATCTGAATAAGAATTATTATCAAATTAAGTAATATGAACACTACCAAAGTATAGCAAAACGTCAATTCCTATGCCGGATAAATGATTGAAGTAATTGTTGGCAGCCGTCCTCGATCAGGTCGAGAGCAATATCAAAATCACGATCAGAACCATAATAAGGATCGGGCACGGAATGGCGGCCTTTGTATGTATTGAAATAATCTCTCATGCGGAGCACTTTGCCGCGTTCCTCTTCATTACGCGCCATTGAGGTGACGGCGCGATAATTCTCCTCGTCCATAACTATGACATAGTCGAAACGGTTGAAATAAGAGGCATTAAACTGCTGTCCACGGCTATTGAGTTGATAGCCACGACGAGCGGCATGACGACGCATGCGACTATCAGGCAACTCACCGACATGCCAAGGGCCAATAGCAGCAGATGCCACAGAAAAGCAATGGCTAAGCCCTTGCAAATCAATCAAATGGCGCATTACTGCCTCAGCCGCCGGTGAACGACAAATATTTCCGAGACAGATAAAGAGGATATTAGTTGTCTTATAAGATTCTGATTTAACCATGAAGATATTATTATCGATTTATGTCTTGCCTTTCCTCACCTATTGAAGACGAGTTGTCAAATATTTGGCAAAAGTAATGGTTTTATTCGAGATAAAAGTGTGTTTTTGAGAAAAAAGTCCTACCTTTGCGCACCAAAACAAAAATCGAGAAAACCGATATGGAAATACAAGAAATACCCATATTGCTGCTCACGGGTTATCTGGGCAGCGGAAAGACGACATTGGTAAACCGCATTCTGACAAATGAGCGCGGAATCAAATTCGCTGTGATAGTCAATGACATCGGCGAGGTGAACATTGACGCGACGCTGATAGAACAAGGCGGTGTCGTGGGCAAAAAAGACGAGTCGTTAGTGGCTCTGCAAAACGGATGTATCTGCTGCACGCTGAAGATGGACCTGATAGAACAGTTGCGCGATATCATGCGTATGCGCCGATTTGACTATATTGTCATTGAAGCCAGCGGTATTTGTGAGCCCGCCCCCATTGCCCAAACCATCTGTTCCATCCCCACTATGGGACCCGAATATATACGCGACGGCATAGCCCGCCTTGACTGTGTCGTCACAGTGGTTGACGCCCTCCGTATGAGAGATGAGTTCGGCAACGGTCTCAATTTGCTCAAGCAAGACATAGAGGAAGACGACATCGAGAATCTCGTCATTCAGCAGATTGAATTTTGCAATATCATCCTACTGAATAAAGCCTCTGAGGTAAGTGCAGAGGAATTAGAACGACTTCATCAAATCATCCGAGCCCTACAACCGAAAGCGGAAATCATTAATTGCGATTATGGCAATGTGGATCTCGACCGCATACTCGGCACAGGAGCATTTGACTTCAATGAAGTGGCCACCTCTGCAGCATGGATACAAGAGGTGGAAAAACATCATGATGAAGAAGAGGAGGAAGAAGAGGAGGAAGAAGAGGATGAAGAACATGACCACGAAGATGGCCATCATCATGACCATGATGAAGATGATGACGAGCAAGAAGAGCATCATCATGATGAAGGGCATCATCATCATCACCATCACCACCATCACCACGATGGCGGCGAAGTAGAAGAATACGGCATCGGCACATATGTATACTATCGTCGACAGGCTTTTGACCTTGGATGGTTCGACGAGTTCGTAGCGCGCAGATGGCCCAAGGGAGTGATTCGCTGCAAAGGCATTTGCTGGTTTCGCGAAGAGCCCGACACATGTTATGTCTTTGAGCAGGCAGGCCGACAGGTATCACTTCGCAACGCTGGTCAATGGTACGCCACAATGCCCGAGGATGAATTGGCCGAACTGATGATGCGTGAACCCGGGTTGCGTCGCGATTGGGACCAACAGTATGGTGACCGTATGCAAAAACTGGTGTTCATCGGCCAGCACCTCGACCGCGAAAGTATCGAAAAAGAATTGGATCGTTGTCTCGACTGAAGGTAGTTTTGACCGCATCCCTCCGAATAAAACAGAGACGCCATATTGACGTCTCTGTTATTTTTACAAGGGATTGTTTTCAGCAAACACCGCCATTCGCTCATCGAGTAGTTCGTACTGATTGTCGCGGATGAACGAGGTACAAACCCGCAACCCTTCCTGATGGCTGCCCGTAGTAATTAGGCAAATGGCACTGACACCATAATACATCAGCTCATGAGCCAATAGACC
>CAMJAO010000111.1 GCA_946403615.1 uncultured Prevotellaceae bacterium | reverse complement strand
TCGTTGACTGCTATTGCTGTGTGCAGGAACTATTCAGTGATAACGGTTATGGCGTATTTGGTACTATCTGTCACGAATACAGTCATTGTTTCGGATTCCCTGATTTCTATGATAGCAACAAGAAATATGTTGAATCTTGGGATCTCATGGACTATGGCAACTACAATGGTAACGGATTTCGTCCATGCGGATATTCTGCTTTTGAACGTACCTATATGGGATGGATGACTCCAGAAGAATTGACAGAAGAAACGACCGTAACCGATATGTCCGCGCTCAGCGATGAGTCGCAGGCATATCTCATCCGCAATGATGGACATTCGGATGAATATTATATCGTTGAAAATCGCCAACAGAAAGGCTGGGATGCTGATCTTCCAGGAAGTGGTATCATCATTTTCCATGTTGACTACGATGAAGACGTTTTTATTAATGGAATTCCTAACTCTTCATCCTTAGCCCGTTACACGATTTTCCCGGCAAATAATAGAACCTCTGCCATTCCTTTATACGCTCGCGGATGGGCATATCCCTATAATGATAATAATTTACTGACCAACACTTCAACCCCTGCTTCCACTCTCAATAACGTAAACACTGACGGCGCATTTTTCATGTCAAAGCCGTTGACCGAAATGGCTGTTGATGGTGGTTTGGCCTCTTTCTGTTTCCTCGACTCAACGGATGGCATAGACGAAATCTCTTCTGCTTCCCGATCAAAAGGAGAGGGTAGAACGTATTATGATCTCAGTGGTAGATATGTCGGAAACGAGTCTTCGCATTTGCCTCGTGGCATATATGTGGCAAAAGATGCGGAAAAGGTGACAAAGATTGTCAAACGATAATATCATTATTTTGAGGGAATTTATAATTTTATGATGATAACTATGAAAAAGAGTTTTTTTTCTTTCGCTGTCTTGATTCTGGTAGGCGCTAATTTGATAGGTTGTAAAAACAAGCCTGTTAATATAAATAATGACACGAAGGCTGACAGTGTCATTGTAGAGAATGATACGACATATCTTTCTGCCATAAACTATTATTTGGTGAATGAAATTGGCAAGAACTATAGTTCTGGCAAATACTGTGTTCCATCTTATAGCATCGTAGCGGTTAACGAGAGCAATGCTGACAGCATTTTGGTTTGGGGTGACTTTTGGGTGTTTAACTACAATCTGGCGGGCGATACTTTGAAAACTGTTTCTGGAGGCAGCCATCCGGGATTAATTTATATATGTAAAACAGAAAAAGGCTATGAGGTGACGCGTTTCGACCAAGTGGTTGACGGTGCCGGAAATTTGGAAAGTGCCAAAAAAATCTTTGGCGACAAATACGATGCTTTCCATGCCTTTAACAGCGATGAGAAAAAACGTGAGCAAACCAGGGCTGAATTCCTTTCCGATTATGTGAAAAAGCAGAATATCAAGGCTTCCATGTATCAAGATGAGGGATGGCCGGCAAAAAAACTGCCATAATGCCTTTTTTCTTCTTGTCCTTAAAGATGAGTGAATGTGTGCATTGTAACACTTAGTTTGAAAAGTCCTGACAATTCTGTGCTTTTTGTTTAACCAATTTTCCTGCATAATCAAAAATTACCTACACAATTTGTTGGCGTAAAGAAAAATCATTACCTGTCGTTCTTATATTGGTGGTAGAGTGATTGGAATGATATTATCATCGAGGAAATTGCTATTTATGTGAAGCGCTTTGCCACAAATACGAATTTCATATTTAATCGATAATCCAAGCAATGAAAAAAGAAAAAACCGAACAAATCATACGTATCAAGCAGATGGAAAAACGGTTAAATCGTGCTTCTTCTGCAGTAAGACGGTTTTCATCGGCACTTGATAAATTTGAAGATGTGCAAGATGCCATTGCAACTCTCGATGACTATTATGGTTGCGAATTATGGCGGAAAGACTTTGCCGATGATGAGGCGGGGCTTTTGCCTGATGACCTAAAACGTGGAGTGCTATCCGAGGATGCAGTCTGGAACCTTCTTTCCGATTATCGCGAATTAATTAACCGATTAAAAGGGTTTGTTGAAACAAAGAAATAAAACACGAATATATGATATCCTTAAGACAATTGGCTTTATTAGCTGTAACCTTGATGGCAACCCTTGCATGGGGACAATCGCCTGTAGTGAAGGTTGAAGGAGGCTATGTGCAGGGCGTTTCTTCGGCATCGGATAATGTGACGGTATTTCGGGGCGTCCCATATGCCGCGCCTCCTGTAGGTGATCTTCGCTGGAAACGTCCTCAACCCGTTACTAAATGGAAAGGTGTGAGAAAAGCCGATATGTTTAGCAATATTTGTTGGCAGCCGGGCAATGCTGTGGGCACTTTCTATGGAAATGAGTTTTATTGGAAAGAGCAGACTGTCCAAAGTGAGGACTGCCTGTATCTGAATATATGGACTCCTGCGAAAGCCGTCGGTCATCCCGAGTGTGCTCTGCCTGTGGCTTTCTGGGTACATGGCGGAGCCTATTTCAACGGTTATGGACATGAGATTACCATGGATGGTGATGCCTGGGCTAATCGGGATGTTATTCTCGTCACAATCAACTATCGCCTTGGAATATTCGGCTTTCTTGCGCATCCGGAGTTGTCGGCTGAGACAAAAGACGGAACTTCTGGCAATTATGGTACCTATGACCAAGTGGCTGCCTTGAAATGGGTACATGAGAACATCGCGCAGTTTGGCGGCAATCCTGACAATATCACGGTTTTTGGTCAAAGTGCCGGAGCTGCCAGCATCAAAAATCTGGTGTCTTCTCCCTTATCTAAAGGGTTGATTAAGAATGCAATCATACAAAGTGGTGGGGGCATCAGCACGGTATCAAGTTCAGACGCTGACCAGAAAACGGCTGAGGCAACAGGAAAAATGTTTATGGATAAGTATGGATACCATACTTTGAAAGAGATGCGTGACGTTCCCGCTGAAGAGTTGTTAAGGATTTTCAAAGATCAGGGTATGGGACTTTTCAGACCGCACATTGATGGCGTTCTTCTGACAGAGTCATTCGACGATGCCGCCAGAAATCAACATCTGGCAGATGCTTCATATATGATAGGATGCACTCTTGATGATATCCGGCCAATGAGTAAACAGATTGATGAGTTTTGTTTCCTCCGTGACTCCCTTGACAAACGCCCTGCCTACCAGTATCTCTTTGCCCGTAAATTACCTGGTACACATGATGGCGCCTTTCATTCTGCCGAACTGTGGTTCATGTTTCATACGCTTGACAGGAGTTGGCGTCCTATGACGGATGCCGACTATGTGCTGGCTGACGAAATAATGGACTGCTGGACTAATTTTGCAAAATTCGGTAATCCCAACGGACAAAGCCGTGAAAACAGGGTGGCGACCGAAGGAGCAATTCATGGACAAGTCGTCGAAAAATGGCTTCCTTTTACTCTTGGTAATCCTTATGTAAAAGTATTTAACGTAAAATATGGAAAATAAACTGATCGATAACTGTATGAAACTGGGGTTCGGCATGATGCGATTACCCAGAATAGAAGGTACGAAAAACGTCGACTTGGAACATACCAAGAAAATGGTGGAAACCTTCATTGAGGCTGGTGGCAAATATTTCGACACCGCCTATGTGTATGAAGGGTCTGAGGAAGCCACCAAGGCGGCTCTCTGCGACCGCTATCCTCGCGATAGTTATTATCTGGCCGACAAACTCAATGCCTCTGAGTTCGCTTGCAAGAATGAGGAGGAAGCCAAAAACGAAATCAAAGTGAGTCTTGAACGCACAGGAGCTGGGTATTTTGACTTTTATCTCCTTCATGGCATCGACGAAGGGAATAAGGAGAGATTTGAACGATTTGGCATTTGGGATTATATGAGAAAACTGAAGGAGGATGGTTTGATTCGGCATTACGGTTTCTCTTTCCACTCAACGCCTGAACATCTCGATGAACTGCTCACCGACCATCCTGATGCTGAGTTCGTGCAACTGCAAATCAATTATTCTGACTGGGATGACCCGCTTATCCGTTCACGTCGATGCTATGAAGTGGCAGTTAAACATGCTAAACCCGTCATCGTAATGGAACCGGTGAAAGGTGGAAAACTGGCAGACCCTCCCCAAGAGGTGAAAGATATCCTCACAAGTGCCAATCCCGATGCGTCGTTTGCTTCGTGGGCCATTCGTTATACGGCATCGCTGCCCAATGTGATGGTGGTGCTCAGTGGTATGTCAGACTTGGAGCAGATGAATGACAATGTTTCTTATATGCGTGAATTCCAACCCCTGAATGATGAGGAATTTGGCGTGTTGAATTCCGTTGTCAAGATGTTGCAACAATATGCTGGCATTGCTTGCACCGCATGTCATTACTGCACCCCGGGTTGTCCTATGGAGATTCATATCCCGGAGATTTTTGCTGTGATGAACGTGTACAAGATGTATGGCAACTTGCATGAGGCTCGTAATGAATATAAATGGCGACCTGGTGGAGAAATGGCCTCGGCTTGTGTACAATGTGGTCAGTGCGAGGATGCCTGTCCACAACATCTTCCGATTATCTCCCTACTCGAAGAGGTGGTTGAAACCTTGGAGAGATAAGTCCTCAAGCGCCTCTTCTGGTGAGTGATTAACTGATAAGCAACATTTTGATTTCGTCCATGGATATTCTTAGAGCGACAACTACTGCACGGCGGGCAGGGGCTTACTATGTCCGTATTCAGGCTATGGCAAGAAAACACCAGATTCCGCTCGATGTGGAGTTTGACGAGCATGATACGCCCGATACGAAATATGTCATAGCGGTCGATGATTTTCTGCCTGTCGCCACTTGCCGTCTCTATCCTGAAGATGATAGCCACATGATGCTGGGGCGAATCGTCGTCTTGCCTGAATATCGCCGCCAAGGCATTGGTACGCTCGTCGTCAGAGAAGCCGAGGCGTGGGCCAAAGAACTCGGATTCGCAACGGTTGTTGTTGAAAGCCGCGACAATAAGATACCATTCTACGAGCAAATGGGTTATGTTCCAGATTATGGCCAGAAGATAGAAGGAGAGACTTTCACATGTTATAGAATGGAGAAACGAATCTAGGAAAGACATGAGAAAACCTAAATCATCAAAGATTTTCTTGGCCTTTCCTAGATTATCCTATCATCCCTATCCTTTAATCACTGCCACAGGCAATAATCGGGTCTTCACTTTCACAAGGTCGGCTTCATTGGCAATGACCTCTTCTATGTCTTTATAGGCGCCAGATGCCTCTTGCATGTCATTCTGACTGCGGATAGCATGGACGATGCCCAGTGCTTCCAGCCGCTCTACTTCTTCTTGCATGTTGAGGTCGCGGATGGCGGTGGTTCGTGACATGGTGCGTCCGGCTCCATGTGAGCAAGAACAGAATGAGTCGGGATTACCAAGGCCTTCAACGATGTACGAAGCCGTACCCTGAGAGCCGGGTATGATACCGATGACTCCCTCGCGGGCCAATGTCGCTCCCTTGCGGTGAACTATCACGTTCTTGTTGAAATGATGCTCCCATGTCGCATAGTTGTGCGCTATGTTAATCATGGGCTCAAACTCAATGCCGTTCAGCGCATCGGCTATGACTTCTTCTATACGTTCCATCATTAACCTACGGTTGCAGAAGGCAAAATCTATGCAATATTCCATCTCGCGCCAGTAGGCGTCAAACTCATTTGTACGCAAGGGAAGGAAAGGAAGACGTATGTCAGGTGATACCACTGAATGCCAACGCTCATTGAGCACTTTAGCCTTTTCGTTATAATAGTCACCTACCAGTTTTCCGAGATTCCTAGAACCAGAGTGAATCATTATCCATAAATAACCCTCTTCATCTTTCTGCAACTCTATGAAGTGATTGCCTCCGCCTAATGTTCCGGCCTCCTTGGTTATTGCCACCTGTCGGCGTTTCACTATTTCCATCTTGTCGATGTCATGACCTGTAGGCAGATACTTTTCGTCTTGAGCCTCCTTGTGGTGATCCATGCCAAGAGGTATGCGCTTGCGTATTCCTCGCATGATCTGCTTGCGAAGTACTTCTGTTGATATGTCAGCCACTTTCCAGTTGGTTTTCACGGCGCACATACCACAACCGATATCTACCCCTACGGCATTGGGTATCACGGCATCTGTACATGCCAACACACCGCCGATGGGCATTCCCATGCCGGCATGCACGTCGGGCATGATGGCAAGGTGATGGAAGAGGAAGGGTAGGGTGGTCAGGTTCTCAATCTGGCGCATCGCCGATTCTTCTACTTTGTCCGTCCATATTTTGACAGGACGGTTGTTGATTATCTTTGTTTCCATTTTGTTTTTTTCTTTTTAATAATGTTTCATCTTGATAATTGGTGGTGCGTAGCTCATTTCCTAAACGTGTCCGGGTGTGTCCTGAACCGCGTTGCAAAGTAAAAGAAGGACTACGCAGTCTTTCTGCGTAGATTGAAAAAATATGTGAAAAACATAAAAATATGAATGTTTTTTAATATCTACGCAATTAGATTGCGTAAAATAGACTATCTTTGTAACATCAATCACCGAAAAATCTATTATGCCTGTTAACAAAAATGCGTTGATTCGCTACAAAACCATAGACAATTGTCTCCGCAACCGCTATCGTCGATGGACGCTTGAAGACTTGGTGGAGGCCTGCTCGGATGCTCTCTACGATATGGAAGGTATCAAGAAAGGTGCTTCTGTACGAACCGTACAGGGCGACATTCAGATGATGCGCTCTGACAAACTTGGGTATAATGCACCCATTGAGGTATATGACCATAAATATTACCGATATGCGGATAAAGGGTATTCCATCATGGACATGCCCATGTCACAAAACGATTACGAAGTGATGCAAGAGGCGGTTGATATGCTGCGCCAGTTAGAAGACTTTGAGCAATTCTCCGAAATGTCCGACG
>CAMJAO010000110.1 GCA_946403615.1 uncultured Prevotellaceae bacterium | reverse complement strand
CCATTATTACAGCACCGACCGTCAATGTAAAACGGACACCTGCTGACAGCGGCGCTTCGGCTTTTGTCTTACATGAAGGGACGAAGGTCGGAATTACCGATAAGTCGGTTAAAGGATGGGTGGCTGTAAGCCTGGCTGATGGCCGTGAAGGATGGATTCAAGTCAGTCAGATTGAGGAAATTTAAGTTGACCTGATGGATTGGCATAGCATTAACGAGATAGACCGCCAGATTTTAGGGCTGTTCAATGGCAGTGATTCCCTATTTTTTGACGGGTTGATTTCCACACTAACCAACGGTTGGATGTGGTTGCCATTCTATGCAGGTCTGTTATACGTGGTTGCCAAAAATAATACGGCTCAGCAAGTGGCGTTGACTGTCGGGGCTGCTGTCGTCTGTATATTGGCGTCCGAAATTGTGGCTGAAGGTATCGTTAAACCAACGTTTGCCCGTATCCGACCGCTTAATGACCCTGTTTATGGCCATCTCATTGATACTGTTCCAGGAATGTCGGCTTCTGATTACAGTTTCTTTTCTGCCCATGCCTCCAACACGTTTTCTTTGGCTGTGTTCATGATGTTGCTCATACGTCATCGTGTCTTTTCATGGTTGATTGCGATTTGGTCACTATTCAACTGTTTTACCCGTCTCTATCTTGGAATGCACTATCCCTCAGATGTTCTTGCCGGTTTGACATGGGGTGCTATCGTAGGTTCTACCGTCTACTTTATTTACCATTTCATATATAAAAGAATTTCTCCTAAACAGAATTTCATATCATCGCAATATACAAAGACCGGGTATAGCCTTACAGACGTTGATGTGGCCATTACTTTGCTTCTTCTTTGTGTGTTTATCGGAATTATCGTAGCACTCGTAAGAATCATGTGATATTTCTTTAACTTCTCTAACATCTTTAACAGCTCTAATAATGCAGACCAAACAAATACATATATCTGATTATAATTATCCTTTGCCTGACGAGCGAATCGCGAAATTCCCATTGGCACAGCGAGACCAATCCAAATTATTGGTATATCGTCACGGCGAAGTGTCTGAAGATATTTTTACCAGACTGCCAGATTACCTGTCTTCTGACATGCTGATGGTTTTTAACAACACAAAAGTCATTCAGGCGAGATTACATTTCCGTAAAACAACAGGTGCGCTCATTGAGGTCTTTCTTTTGGAACCTTATGCCCCCGCTGACTATGAACGAATGTTTGAGGCCAGAGGAGAGTGCGAATGGTTGTGTCTGGTAGGAAATATGAAAAAATGGAAAGAGGGTGTATTGTCTGAATCGTTCATCTGTGCTGACCATCAAGTGACTCTTTCATGTGAGAGAATTGGCGAACAGGGTACTAGTCAACATATTCGTTTCTCATGGAATGATAAAACGGTGAGTTTTGCTGAGATCTTGGATGTGGCCGGAGAATTGCCGATACCTCCTTATCTCAATAGAAAGACACAGGAAAGTGACAAAACAACATATCAGACTGTTTATTCCAAAATCAAAGGCAGTGTCGCAGCACCTACTGCCGGTCTCCACTTTACAAAGGATGTTCTTGCAGCCATTGACGCAAAAGGAATAGAGAGGGCAGAACTGACCCTGCATGTCGGTGCCGGAACCTTCAGACCTGTGAAAAGTGAGGTGATAAGCGACCACCCGATGCATACGGAGTACATAGCGGTCCCGATATCTGTGATTGAACGTATCATCAGCCATCGGGCACAAGTGGTGGCTGTGGGTACTACCAGTGTCAGGACATTGGAAAGTCTGTATTATATGGGAACAAAACTGCATCAGAATCCTGACCTCAAAGAGGAGGAATTACATGTTGCACAATGGGAACCCTATGAGACGGAACCGACGTTGACGGCCATTGAGGCTTTGAGCGAGGTACTTTCATACATGCGTCGCCATCAGATAACGGTGTTGCATTCCAGCACACAGATTATCATCGCTCCGGGATATGATTATAAAATTGTGAAAGCACTCGTCACCAATTTCCATCAACCTCAGAGCACCTTGCTTCTGCTGGTAAGTGCTTTTGTTCATGGCGATTGGCGGAAAATTTATGATTTCGCCTTGGCACATGATTTCAGATTTCTTAGTTATGGCGACAGTTCGTTGCTTATACCCTAATTATTTATTGATTTTAAAGACGATAAACTCTTTAACAACCTTAATCAAAACTACTCAAAATGAAAATTGGCGATAAAGTAAGATTTCTCAGTGAAACAGGCGGTGGCGTTGTTGCCGGATTTCAAGGTAAGAATATTGTATTGGTAGAAGATGAGGACGGGTTTCAGATACCGACACCCGTTTCAGAAGTGGTTGTTGTGGAGAGCGATGACTATAATATAGCAAAAGTACATACTGGCGATTTGAAAAAGTCTCCCAATATACAGAACGCCTCTAAGGCTACAAATACTCCTGCAATGGTTGAAGATGAACTTGCCGACAAGCCTGTCACATTCAGAAAACCTGCTGTAGAAAGGAAGGGTAGGGACTCTCTCTCTGCTTACATCGCTTTTGTGCCTATTGATATTAAGGAGATGACCAGAACCCGTTTTGAGACATATTTCATCAATGACTCCAATTATTATATGAGTTTTACGATGATGATGGCTGAGGGCGCCTCATGGACACTATATGAGAAAGGAGAGGTGGAGCCAAATACCAAATTGTTCTTGAATGAATTTGGAAAGGAAGACCTGAACCAATTGGAGCGTTTCTGCGTACAGATTCTCCCATACAAACGCGATAAGGGTTTTATGCTCAAACCTGCAGTTGACATACAGTTCCGTATCGACCCGGTAAAATTCTATAAGTTGCATACGTTTGCAGACAATGATTTCTTCGAGACGCCCGCATTGATATATACGCTTATAGAGAACGACCAACAGCCTAAACCGCTCGTCATCGACGCAAAAAAGCTCAAGCAGCAGATGTATGCGAATTCAGCGGCAGCCGATACGGTCAATGATAATGGCCGACAGGAGATGGTCCGTAGATATGAGGCATCGCAAAGCAAATCCAAGCCCATGCCACGTCATCAACATTCGGATGTAGTGGTTGTTGATTTACATGCCTCTGAATTGTTGGAAACCACAGCAGGTATGACTCCAACCGACATCCTCAATTATCAACTCGGTGTATTCCACAAGACACTGGAACAATACAAATCGAAAAAAGGACAGAAAATAGTGTTCATACACGGAAAAGGCGAAGGAGTTTTGCGTCAGGCCATTGTCCGAGATTTGCGATATCAGTATAAGTCATATCCATATCAAGACGCCTCTTTCCAAGAGTACGGATATGGCGCCACACAAGTCACCATCAGGTAGGAAAACAAAAAAAGCGATGACCTTCGCAGGCGACCGCTTCGAATCTTCAATAGGTATTAGTTTTTTTAAGGTAAAAAGATTGTTTTCAGGATAACGATGCAAAGGTAATCTATTTTTTTTTAACAGCAAAACAAAAATTGTGTTATTTTTTAAAAAAAATGTTGTGCTCCCACACAAACACATAAAAACACTTTTTTTATGCCTAAATCGCTGTTTTATTTGGAAAAATGGTTATCTTTGTGATAAATTTAACGTTAGCATTTATGAAAAAACAATTGTTTTTCCTCTTTTCGTTGTGTCAAATTGTGTGTTTTGCACAGCGCACCAGTCAATTTTTAGTGGATTGGGAGTTCTCACGCGACAGCCTTCAGTGGACACCTGTCAGCATCCCTCATGATTGGGCAATTGCAGGACCATTTGATAAAAAATGGGATTTGCAAAATGTGGCTATTGAGCAAAACGGAGAAACAGAAAAGACTGAGAAATCCGGGCGTTCCGGCGCCTTACCATGGATAGGTAGGGGCTATTATCATACTACTGTTCATATCGACAAAGATTATTCTGCCGTCGAATTGCTTTTCGACGGAGCCATGAGCGAACCGCATATTTACGTCAATGGGCGTCTTGCCGGATATTGGGCGTACGGATATAATGCTTTCCGTGTGGATGTCACCCCATATTTGCACAATGGAGACAACAGCGTAGATGTGTCGTTACGCAACGTGGAAGAGAGCAGCAGATGGTATCCGGGCGGAGGATTGTACAGGCCAGTGCAACTCATCACATACGGCAATAAGAATCAATCTCAACACTTTGATGATTGGTCTTTCTACTTCCGTACCATCTCAGCCGACAATCGTTCTGCCAAGGTAAGTATTGATGCGAAACTGGTTCATGCCACAAAACAAAGCCAAGTAACAGCTACCATCTATAATGGCGATAAGGTCATCGCTACAGGAGTTATGAAACAGAAAGGGACAGAGTCATATCATATAGACCTGACTGTGACCAGCCCCCGTTTATGGTCGCCAGAAAGCCCTTTCTTATATCGTGTGGAATTAGAGGCTAAAAACAGCAAAAGCCACTTTTCGCTTGACAAAATAGAGCACCAGGTCGGCATCAGGACAATCCAAGTAAGCAAAGAACACGGTTTCCAATTGAATGGAGAGACTCGTAAAATTAAGGGCGTGTGTCTCCATCATGACTTGGGACCTCTCGGAGCAGCAGTCAATAAGGCTGCGCTCATCCGACAGATAAAAATCATGAAAGAAATGGGTTGCGACGCTATACGTACCGCACACAACATGCCATCCACTTGGCAGATGGACATCTGCGACTCGCTTGGCATGATGGTCATGGCCGAATCGTTTGACATGTGGATATATCCTAAATGTCAGAATGGTTATGCACGCTTCTTCAAAGACTGGAGCGACCGTGATATAGAGAATCTTGTGCTCAACCACCGCAACCACCCGTCAATAGTAATGTGGAGCATTGGCAATGAGATACCCGAACAATGGAGTGAAGAGGGTAGGGAGATAGCCCGTCATTTGCAGGATATCTGTCATAGGCTCGACCCGTCGCGCCCTGTCACGCAAGGGATGGACCGTGCTGAGGACGCTCTGAAATCAGGCTTCGCGCAGGTGATGGATGTGCCGGGATTCAATTATCGTGTACACAAATATGACAATAACATTCGCCAGTTGCCACAGGGATTCCTATTGGGCAGTGAGACCGCTTCTACCGTCAGCAGCAGGGGCGAATATCGTTTTCCTGTTGTCGTGTCCGACCACGCCACCTATCCCGACGGACAGTGCTCATCCTACGACACAGAGTATTGTTCATGGAGCAACCTTCCTGATGATGACTGGCGGTGGCAAGACGACAAGGAGTGGGTTATCGGTGAGTTTGTTTGGACAGGATTTGATTATCTCGGCGAACCAACACCTTACGATGGGTATTGGCCATCGCGAAGCAGTTACTTCGGCATATGCGATCTCGCCGGCCTTCCCAAAGACCGCTATTTCCTTTATCGAAGCAGATGGCGCAAAGATGAACATACTATTCACCTGCTTCCTCACTGGACCTGGCCGGGACGTGAAGGCGAGGTGACACCCGTCTATTGTTACACCGATTATCCCGAGGCGGAATTGTTTGTCAACGGTAAGAGTCAGGGAAGAATCCGAAAAAATAAAGAGGAGCGGCTGGACCGTTATCGCCTCAGATGGAATGACGTGAAATACGAACCGGGTGAAATCAAAGTTGTTGTGTATGACGAGAATGGCAAGGCGGCAGGAGCCAAAAGTGTGAAAACCGCGAACAATCCGTCGCGATTACATTTGGTCTCCGATCGCAACGAAATCAATGCCGATGGTAATGACTTGGCGTTTGTGACGGTCTGTTTGACAGATGATGACGGCACGTTGATTCCGTATGCCTCAGATAAGTTATCGTTCAAGGTCGATGGAGCCGGCACATTTATAGCGGCATGCAATGGTGACGCCACCTCCACAGAATCTTTCACCGCTCCAGCCATGCGTCTCTACAACGGGCAATTGGTTGTGATTGTCCGTTCCACGACTCAAACTGGTGTTATAACCTTGACTGTCAATGACACTCAACGAAATATTCAGAATAGAATCTTGATACAAAGCCATTAGTCTGCTGGTGGTAGAGACTCTTTCTAATAGAATAGAATAATAGAGCGATAATTCTTTTTTTAACAACCACCGATTACATGTTACACATTAATATGTTTTCGGTGATTTTTATTGTTTTTTGTAATAAATCACAATGAAATGATGCTGAAAAGTAACATTATTCAAGAAAAAATGAACAAATTTACCCGATTTGTTTGTCGTGTAAATAAAATATACTAAATTTGCAAAATATTAATAATGTGAAATGAACGATTGCCATTTTGGGGCGTCGTGAGCATCTAACTGACATGTTTTTATCTAACCATATTTATTCACTAACAACCTGTTTGCTTATGAAAAAGAACAGATTACTATTCTTGCTGCTCTCCCTATTCATGGTATGTATAGGGGCAAGAGCAGATGAGGTACAGATTGGCGAAGGTACGATGAGTAACAACTATCTGCCGGGTTACAATTTCTACAATTACAGTTTTACTCAACAGATTTACACTGCAGAAGAAATTGGCACCCGTGGCACCATCTACAGTATCGCCTTTAAAAACATTGGGGCAGAAAAGACCCGTACCTATTCCATCTACATGAGTCAAACTGACAAGGATGCTTTTGCAAATGGTTCAGAATGGATACCTGTCAGTGATGCCGACCTTGTATTTACCGGCGAGTTGACTTTCACAGTGGGTGAGTGGACCGTCATCGAACTTAATACTCCTTTTGAGTATGACGATGCTTCCAACCTGTTGGTGTCAGTGGCTGACAATTCAGGTAATTATTCTGGCTCTCCTCACATGTCATGTTTGGCCTTTGACGCCCCGAAGCAGGCTATCCGTGCATACAGAGATTCGGGTGCATACAATGTTTCTGCTCCTGGAGATAATGGCACTGTGTTAGATGTGAAGAACCAGTTCATCCTTGACATCGATCCTCCAACTGGCGATTGTGAAAGACCCTCGACCATTACTGT